>JAGARY010000312.1 GCA_017622055.1 Treponema sp.
TATCGATTTCTATTATTTCGCTAATATACATTCCTTTATTCCTCCGTTGTATTTAATAATTTTTATTGCCTTAAAATTTAAAAGGAATTGGTGTGTTCATTGTCTTCAACCCACACTGATTAAAAAATTCCATCTGTTGATACTTTGGAGCTACAATATTACAATAGCCCAACAATGGTTTTAATATTTTTATTAATTCTCTATCAGCTCTATTCAACGGTTTATATTCCACAATTTTTCTATATAATCTGACGATATTTCCTGTATAAAAGTCAGCAATTTGTACTAAAACATTATCTTTAGAAACACAAAATTTTAGTTCTCCTATTCCTAAATCCAAACTCTTCATATATCTTGTCCAGACTTCCAACACTCCACTAAATTGCTTTTGTTCATCATGATATATATTCAACACATCATTTTTTCCAAGTTTTAAATTAGCAATGGAAGAAATAATATTATTATATGCATCAACATTAGGCAAAAAGCTTTCTTTTGTTCCCTTATTATTGAAATCTTCTATTGGAAATAACTGTTCTGATGTAAAATTATATTTTTTATAGTTGTTAACTACTTCAATAACAGCTTTGACAGGGTTATTTTTGCATTTATTGACAATATAATGATTTTCTAATTTAACTAAAAAACTAAGTAAACATGTTATCTTTTCATCATCATTACATGGTGTCTGACATAAATTAATATAAGTTTTAATGTCATCTTCTGATAATGTCTTATATAAAAAATTTGCAGCTTCATTTTTTTCATTTCTTGCAAATATATATGCACTATCTACAAACCAAGGATAAACACAATATTCAACTATATTTATTATTGCTTTATACTTTTTATTTGCAATATCAAAGTAAAATCCTGCTTTTTTATTACATAATAAAGCTGTAATTTTTTCCAACATTTCTTCTTTAAATATATAGTTTGCTTTCGACTTTAATTCCGTTTCTGTTCCTAATTTAGAATTATATGAATGTAAAATTTCAATTATCTGTTGTTCAATTTCATTTGCAATACTCTCTTCAATATAAAAAGAGCCTAAAGCAAAGTATGGTTGATTTCCATAATTCCATATATCACCATCTCTCAACTCTATATTTCCTGTATTTCCGCTTTCGTCTAAATAAATATTATATACCATTCTACTACCGATTTCCTTTCAATAATTTTCCTTAAAAAACCTTTAACTCATCATAGCATAAATTTTAAAGTTACTACTACCTTATATGGCAGTAGTAATTTTCACTCTCTTTATTGATGTTCCGTAATGTGAAATTCTTATTTCAAGACATCTCTGTCAAAACTCAAAATAAGTCTTGTACACCCATTTCTAAAACAAAATATATCATCACAACAATAATAGAAAAAGCCGACTGGTATACCCCAGTCAGCTCTCATAACAACTTTCAAGCTTATTTTTGTTTCAACAATCTCAGCTTAACCACTTTATTAGATTTAGCACTTCCCAACAACAAAATCATCTTCAGCTACAATCTCAAAAGGTTCTCTTTTAAAGCAAAAACATTTTACTTTATCACTTTCCGATAACATATTTTGTAAGCGTTTTCTCGTCAATGGAAATGTTACCATATTCAACGCATCTTCTTTTCTGACCCACATAACCTCAAAACTCTCGCTGCTAGTAGTGAGCTCACCACTCAGATATCTACAAGAAAAATCTATATTCACAACATCCTTTTCTACGTTTTTACATAAACCTATAAAACCTGTAATTTCTACATCAACACCAGCTTCTTCCTTTATTTCTCTAATTAAAGCATCCTTGAATGTTTCACCTGGTTCGACCATTCCACCTGGATATTCCCAACCTCTTCTTGGACTATTTATTAGTAATATTTCTCCCTTATCGTTGCTTACTAATCCTGCAACTGAAACAAAATGTGTATAGTTCATATATGTATACCTCTAAATTTGGATTTATAAAAATTAACTTTTTGAAACAAAATGTTTCATAGGTTCATTCAAATTGTATATTTCTTTTTTTTAAAAATTCTGGATAGATAGTTAAATTTTGAAGTTCTTCAATAGGCATCCAACCAATCACTACATCACAATTATCCTTTTGAGAAACAAACTCTCCATTATCTGGTATTTCCTCATTTTCACATAATTCAACCAAATAATAAAATGCTATATTATGTGCCTGTCTTCCGTTCCATTCCAAAAAGCACTCCTCACTCCATAAGAGACGATTACATCTTATATTTACTCCCATTTCCTCCATGGTTTCGCGAATTAAGCCATCTTCTAGGGTTTCCCCTATTTTAACATGTCCACCTGGCAATGCATATTCATTCCCGTTTCTGTCTCTTTGTACAAGAATTTTATTATTTTTTACTAAAACTGCAACTGTTCTTAAATCACATATATATTCATCAGTTGCAAACAACCAATCCTTCTCCATAACATTCTCCAGATAAATCCGCTGATTTGTCTATCCTAAAGCAATCCTTCCATTTACAATATCAGCAATTACTTCTACTAAAAATTCGTGTTCTTTTTCTAAGACTCTTGCACCCAATTGTTCTGGTGTATCATTTTCGAGTACGGGAACCGTTGTCTGTGCAACAATTTCGCCACTATCATATTCTGGACTAACTCTATGAATTGTTACACCTGTTTCTTTTTCTTTTGCTTCTATAACTGCAGTATGTACATTCATTCCATACATACCTTTACCTCCAAATTTAGGAAGCAATGCAGGGTGTATATTAAAAATTCTATTATTATATTTTTCAAGAATTGATATATGTAACATTCTCATATATCCAGCTAAAAATATCATATCAATTTGATGCATCGATAATACCTTAAGTATTTCTTCAGCTAATAATTCTTCACTTCCAAATTTCTTTGCGCTAAGATGATATGAAGGAATCCCTTCACTAATTCCTCTCTTTAAAGCCATTGAATCACCATTGTTACTGATAACAACTGCCACATTAGCTCCTATTTTATTGCTTTTACAACCATCTATAATTGCTTGTAAATCACTACCGCCATGAGAAGAAAAAACTGCAATATTCATTTATATTTCCTCCATATCTACAAATTCATATTTTTTCTTTGATAAATTAGGTTAATTATACCACTTCTCATATTCCAAGAAAAGCACCAATCTCCCTTCCACCGCTACGGTTGCAGTTCCTACAATATGTCCCAATCCACAAAAAAGAGCCACTTAAATCAATAAATGAATTAAGTGACTCTTATAGTTTTCATTCAACTGAAATCCTAAAATTTCAACTGATAAATTCTAAGCACTAACTAGACTAGAACTTACCTGCCTGTGCTGCTTCTTCAATAGAAACTGCTACTGCTACAGTCATACCAACCATTGGGTTGTTACCTGCACCGATAAGACCCATCATTTCTACATGAGCTGGTACTGATGAAGAACCTGCGAACTGAGCGTCTGAGTGCATACGTCCCATAGTATCTGTCATACCATAAGAAGCTGGACCAGCTGCCATGTTATCTGGGTGAAGTGTACGACCTGTACCACCGCCTGATGCTACTGAGAAGTATTTCTTGCCCATTTCTGTACATTCTTTTTTGTATGTTCCTGCTACTGGATGCTGGAAACGTGTTGGGTTTGTTGAGTTACCTGTGATAGATACACCAACGTTTTCATGATGCATGATAGCAACACCTTCCTGAACATCATCAGAACCGTAACATTTAACTGTTGCACGAAGACCTGTTGAGTATGGTTTTTCGTAGTTGATGTTTAATTCTGCTGTGTGATAATCGTATGTTGTGTCAACATATGTAAAGCCGTTGATACGAGCGATGATCTGAGCAGCGTCTTTTCCAAGACCGTTTAAGATAACGCGAAGTGGCTGTTTACGTACTTTGTTTGCTTTTTCAGCGATACCGATAGCACCTTCAGCTGCAGCGAATGATTCGTGACCAGCTAAGAAGCAGAAACATTCTGTTTCTTCTTCAAGGAGCATTTTACCAAGGTTACCATGTCCAAGACCTACTTTACGGTGGTCAGCTACAGAACCTGGAATACAGAAAGCCTGAAGACCTTCACCGATTGCAGCAGCTGCATCTGCAGCACGTCTACAGTCTTTTTTGATTGCGATTGCAGCACCTACGATGTAAGCCCAGCAAGCGTTTTCGAAACAAATTGGCTGGATAGCTTTGATCTGTCCGTAAACGTCAAGTCCAGCATCTTTTGTAATTTTTTCAGCTTCTTCGATAGAGCTGATACCATAACTATTTAACACAGCGTTAATCTGTGGAATTCTTCTTTCATAAGATTCAAATAATGCCATTGTTCTTTATCTCCCTTCTATGTATTACTCATGACGTGGGTCGATAATTCTAGCAGCATCAGCTACACGACCATACTGTCCTTTTGCTTTTTCCCAAGCTGTATTAGGGTCATCACCTTTTTTGATGAAGTCAGTCATTTTTCCGAGAGAAACGAACTGGTATCCGATTACTTCGTCGTTTTCGTCAAGTGCGATACCTGTTACATA
>JAGARY010000029.1 GCA_017622055.1 Treponema sp.
AGTGGATGAGAATTCGATTAATAATGAAAACGCTACTAAAATTTCTGAGCTATCAAAAAAAGGTTATCAGTTATTAAAAGAAGATGATACAGAGGGTGCAAGAGCTGCTTTTAATGAAATCTTGGAATTAGATGATAATAACAACTATGCTCTTGTTGGTATTGGTGATATTGAACGAAAATTAGGTCATATTGATCTTGCTATTGAAAACTACAAAAAATGTTTGGAATACTTCCCTGCTAACAATTATGCTTTGTTTGGATTAGCAGATTGTTACAAAGCAATGAAAAAATATAACATGGCAATTGATATTTGGCAGCAATATTTAGTTCACGATGATAAAAATATTACTGTAATTACACGTGTTGCTGATGCATATAGAAAAATCAAAGATTACAAAAAATCAAAAGAATTATATTTAAGTGTTTTAGATATTGAAAAAGATAACGCTTATGCTTTGATTGGACTTGGTCATTTAAATTACGATTTTAAAGATTATAAAGATGCACTTTACTATTGGAAAAAAATCTACGAATTAAATAAAGAAAATGCAGATATTAGAGTTTTAACTGCAATTGGAAATTGTCACAGAAAATTAAAAACTTTTAAAGATGGTACATACTATTTTGAAAAAGCTTTGGAAAAAGAACCAAATAATTTTTATGCTTTGTTTGGTTTAGCTGACTGTTACCGAGGAATGAATCAACAATTTAAGTCAATTGAATATTGGAACAGAATTCTTGAATTAGATCCAAATAATAAAGTTATTTTGACTCGTGCTGGAGATGCGTTTAGAACTACAGGAAATTTAGATAAAGCCGTTGAATATTATAATAAAGCTTTAAACATTGAATTTGATGTTTATGCTGCAATTGGATTAGCATTAATTTGTAAATCTGAAGGAAAATATGACGAAGCAATTGAAAGATTTAATAAATTAATTCAAGATGATCCAAAAAATGGACGTCTTTATCTTGATTTAGCTGATTGTTATGTTCAAAAAGGTGACAAAGAAGAAGCAATTGCAGTTTTGGAACGTTGTGTAAAAGTTGATGGAAAAAATCCAATTGTAAAATCAACATTAGAAAAATTGAAAAAATAACTGTATATGCCTACTCCTGTTGTTTTAACTGATTTATTGCCAGAAGAAGTATCGTCTGAATTAGGTTTGTCTCAAAGTTTCCGTGGAAAACAGATTTTTAAATGGGTTGGAAGCGGAGTTTCTGATTTTGATAAAATGACAAATTTAAGTTTGGATCTTAGAAATGAATTAAAATCAAAAGCAATTCTAAGATGTACTAAAGTTACAAACGTTTTAAAAGATCCTGATGGAACTATAAAACTTCAAATTACAACATCTGACCAAAATGCTGTGGAAACTGTTTTGTTAACAGACAAAGAAGGAAGAAAAACTGCCTGCGTTTCTTGCCAAGTTGGTTGTGCAATGAAATGTGCATTTTGTCAAACTGGAACTTTAGGATTGGCAAGAAATTTAATTCCTGCAGAAATTGTTGAACAGTTTTTGTACCTTGAAGAAATTGCTGGTAAATTAGATAACATTGTTTTTATGGGAATGGGAGAACCAATGCAAAATCTTGATGCAATTAGAAAAGCAATTAAGATTTTAACTCATAAAGATGGGCGTGCTTTATCTGGTCGCAGAATTACATTATCAACTTGTGGTGTAATAAAAGGAATTTATGATTTAGCTGATAATGGACCTTTAATTCGTTTAGCTGTTTCTTTAACAACAGCCAACGAAGATTTGCGAAATCAGCTTATGCCAATTAATAAAGGTAATCCTCTTTCGGAATTAAGAAAAGCTATTGATTATTATGCAAAAAAAACTGGCAAAAGAGTAACTTTAGAAGCTGCCCTTCTACACCAAGTGAATACTTCAAAAGAAAGTGCAAAAGAATTAATTAATTTTGCCAAAAATATTGATGTAAATGTAAACTTAATTCCTTGGAATCCAATTTCAACTTTGCCTTTTACAGAACCTTCAAACAATGAAGTTAGAAATTTTGTAAAAGATTTGGAAAATGCAGGAATTAATGTTACATTAAGAACTAAGAGAGGACGTTCAATTGGCGGTGCTTGCGGACAATTAGGAAAAAATGTAAATAATTCAGGAGCTGAAAATGAAAAATAGTAAAATTTTGATTGGTTTGTTATTTTTGATGATTTTTGTTTCTTGTAAAACCACAAAAGTTGAAAGCGAAAAAACTGTTTCAAAAAAATCAACAAAATATACTGTAATTCAACTATCAGAAAAATCTGAATATTTAAATTCTTTAATCAAGTATCCAAAATTTGAAGATTATTCTCTTTTGAATAAAGTTGTTAAAAATTCAGTTGAAAATTATTTTAATTCATTTAATAAATATGCAAAATCTGATTGGGAAGAATTAAACAAAGTTCGTGCTATTGATAATATTGCAACTCCTCCATTTGACTATAATGTTTCTTTTGAAGTTTCAGAAACAAAAAAATACATTTCTGTTTTGTTGCGAACATATATTAATAATGGTGGAGCCCATGGTAGTACAACTTTAATTTCTTACAATTTTGATAAAGCAGAAAATCGTTTGGTGAATATTGTTGAAGCAACAGGTTTGTCATACAAAGATCTTTCAAAATATTGTAATGCTATGATAAAATCCCGATTAATAAAAACAAATTCCTTGGGAAGTTCTGAAAAAGAAATTGAAGAATGGGTAAATGAAGGAACTTTCCCTACTCCAGATAATTACGAAATTTTTATGATGTATGATAATTATGTAAAAGTTTTCTTTGAAGAGTATTCAGTTGCTCCTTATGCTTTGGGAGAACAAACTGTTGATGTTCCTTATTGATTGTATTTAGGGTTTATTACAAATCCTAAAAACGGTCGAGTCAAGGCCTTGAACAAAGCGTGCCTTGACCGGACGTATTATTGTGGGGCAAAGACCCCACAATTTTTTTGTCTTATTTTTTCTTGAATACAGGAATTTGATGAATTGGTGCATCACAAGTAATTGTTTTGCCACCTTCAACAACTTCGCCAGTGTGAATATTTTCCCATTTTCCTTGTGGAAGATATACTTCACGACTTGTAAGACCAGCTTTTAGAATTGGTGCAACAAGATATTCTGAACCAAACATATATTGGTCTTTTAATTCCCAACATTTTTCATCTTTAGGGAATTCGTAGAACATTGTTCTCATTGCAGGGCTTCCGTTTTCGCTAGCTTCTTTCATCACTTTTTCGATGTATGGAACTAATGATTCACGAAGTTTGATTTGTTCTTCCATAATTTTTTGAGCTTCTGGACCGTATGACCAAATTTCGTTGTTTTGACCTGTGTACAAGTAGCCGCCACCGTAGCCTCTGTTTGGATCTTTGTCTAATGGTGGAATATCGTGTGGATCGCGGTCTCCGTGGAGGCGCAAAATTGGTGAGAATACTGCAAATTCAAACCAACGTTCAAGTAATTCAACAAATGCTGGATCTTTTGGATTTCCGTACATAAATCCACCAATGTCTGTTGTCCACCAAGGAATTCCTGCCAATCCCATATTTTGTCCTTGGTAAACTGCTGCTTCCAAACATTCAAATGTAGATTGAACATCGCCATTCCAAAGAACTTGATTATATTTTTGTGAACCGACCCAAGCACAGCGTTCCAAGTTTACAAAGTTTTTGCGTCCGTCAGCTTTCATTCCGTCATAGAATGCTTTGCTATACAACAATGGATAGATGTTTGAACAAGACAAAGCATTTCCCATTTGATAGCGATAGTTTCCGTAATCGTAAACGTTAAAGTCTGGTTCTGCATTGTCTAGCCAGAACATATCAATTCCGTAATCTGCGTAGTTCTTTTTACAAATTTCCCACAAGTATTCTCTTGCTTCTGGATTTGTTGCATCAAAAGTTAAACAGTCGCCGTTAAAGTCATAAGTTTGGTTTGAACCTCTTTCTGTGCGAACTAAAAAACCTCTGTCTTGCATTTCGTAGAAGTGTGAACATTTTTTATCTACACTTGGCCA
>JAGARY010000313.1 GCA_017622055.1 Treponema sp.
AAATTTTCTGGAATATCAAAACTTTCTGTTGTGGAAGGTTTTACATTTAAAAATTGTTTTTCTTCTGCAATGAATTTTCCATTATTTTCCAAAACAAATCTAAAACAATAGGAACTAGTATTAATGAACAAATTGTCATTTTTAATAATCAATTTTTTATCATTAATCTGCAATTTGATATTTGAATATAACTGGTGAACTTCTTGCATTTTTGGAGAAGGTTTTCTGTCTGCATAGATAATTCCATTTGTGCAAAATCCATAATCTGTTTGTCTATCATCAAAATCTCCTCCGTAAGCTAAAACTTTTTCATTGTTTGGTAAAGTTTGCCACAATCCTTGATCAATGTAATCCCAAATAAATCCACCTTGATATTTTTCATATTTATCTTCTAAATCTGTGTACAAACTCATTCCGCCAAGAGAGTTTCCCATTGAATGCATATATTCGCAACTTAAAAATGGCTTTTTAGGATTTGTTTTTAAATATTCTTCAATATCTGCTGGTTTTGCGTACATCCTGCTTTCCATATCAGTTATTGAATCGTATTTTCTGTTCCAAACTATTCCTTCGTAGTGAACTAGGCGAGTTTTATCAACTGAATGGAAAAATTCTGCCATAGATGCAATATTATCTCCACAGTGGCTTTCGTTTCCTAAAGACCAAATTATTACAGAAGGATGATTTTTGTCTCGTTGATAAAGGGAATTTGCTCTGTCTAAAACTGCCGCTTTCCATTCTGGAACTGAACCTGGAACATTATGAGCAATAGTTTGTTCTATACAAGTTCCGTGAGTTTCTAAATTTGTTTCATCAATTAAATAAATTCCATATTCATCGCATAATTTGTACCAATATGAATTATTTGGATAATGACTTGTTCTGACTGCGTTTATGTTGTTTTGTTTTAAAAATTTTATGTCGAATTCCATGTCGCTTTTTGTAATTGCCCGACCAGTTTCTGCATTCCATTCGTGTCTATCAACTCCTTTAAAAACAATTCGTTTTCCATTTATGCACATTATTTCATTTTTTAGTTCAAAACGTCTAAAACCAACATTAATATTTGATTTTTCAATTAATTTTTCATCTTTCGAAACAATTGAAATTTCAAAATCATATAAATTTGGATCTTCGGCACTCCAAGGATTTATTTTTTTTAGATTTACAGTTCCAGAAATTCCTTCCCCAGAAAAAATTATATTATTTTGAATGTCTTTTAATTCCACATTGATTTTGTATTCTGTATTTTCTGATTTTGTTTTTTTGTTTTGAATAATTTCTAAATCCCAAGTTAAAATTCCAGTTTGATTTTCACAATCAAAATCTGCAATAGTTTTTATATCTCTTACATGAATCTCTGGAATTGCATATAAATAAACTTCTCTAAAAATTCCAAAAAAACGCCAAAAATCCTGATCTTCTAACCAACTTGCAGAACTATATCTGTAAACTTCCACTGCAAGTTTATTATTTTTTTCTTTTAGATATGGTGTAATATTAAATTCTGATGGTGTAAAACTGTCTTCTGAATATCCAATATAATTTCCGTTAAGCCAAAGTGAAAATGCAGGTTCCACACCTTGAAAAGAAATAAAAGTTTCTTTATTCAAAAGTGATTTTTCTACATCAAAATATTTTACATAACTTCCCACTGGATTTTTACTTGGAATTGATGGCGGAACTATATCTTCTTTTCCTTCCCATGGATA
>JAGARY010000314.1 GCA_017622055.1 Treponema sp.
AGATAAAGCGGTTTTACTAAAATTAGAAACAGAATCTTCAGTTGTCATATAATTTGCAGTAACTTGGGCAGTTCCATCTTTATCAACATCGTGAATAATAGAAGAAATTCTGTTTACAATTTGAGAATGATGACTTAAGTATCCGTTGTAAAAAACGTCTTCTTCTACTATAGAAACATAACTTGAAGCGTCATCTTTTTGATGTTTAAATTTAAACAAAACTTTTTCTTGAGCAAAAAGTGCGTTTGTAAAAATCAAACTTTGAATAAAAAAACAAAAACAAAATATAAGTTTCTTCATAATTATATTATCGTACGCAAAGGAAAAATCATTCCATAAATTCCAGATTTTTTATATTATTTTTGTATGATTTATTTTCAGGAATTAAAGAATAGTTTTTTAGAAATTTTTGCTTTTTTTGAAACTTCTCCAAAATTGTTTTTGCTTTTGTTGATTTTTTTTATTTTGATTTTTTTTATGGGATTTTTGTTTGCATTTTTAATTGTAAAAACTTCTGTTCATTCAGACCGAAAAAAAGACAGAAAAGATGCAATTAATCGGTCACGGGCTGTTTTAAGTGGCCAAATGTTAGAACAAGTGGCTCCATTTTTACCAGATTTTCCTTGTAATCCAGCAGATGTTCGGTTTGTTGGAAAACCAATTGATTTTGTAGCCTTTCCTGGTGCCGTTGATAATAAACCAATTTCCGAAATCTTATTTATAGAAGTAAAAAGTGGAAATTCTGTTTTAAGCGAACGAGAAAAAGAAATAAAAAATGCAGTCCTAAAGGGCAAAGTTCGATATGTGGAATATAGGGTGTAATAAAACTTTACAAAATATGTAAAAATAACTTGACAATATAAATATTATAATGTATTTTTTAGATTATGAAGGAAATCTTAATAAAACTTCGACAAGAAAATCGTTATTCTCAGAGTTTGCTTTCTAAGGTTTTAGGCATTTCTAGACAGGCGTATATGAAATACGAATCTGGTGAAGTGGAACCATCTGTAGAAATTGTTAGAAAATTAAGTAAGATTTATAAAGTTCCTTATGATGTTTTAATAGATAATAAGGTTCAAAAAGAGCCAAAAAAAGTTTTATATGGTTTTCCAGAAGAAAAAAGTTTAAATGTCGCGTCGCCATCAGCTTCTTTTGGAGCAAGTAATAGTTACAACTGTGGCACAAATTTTGTTGACGGTGGTGTAGATTCTATAGTTCAGTATTTTCAAAATCAATTAAATAGTTTACAGGAGGTTATTATGGAAATGAGAAACAAATTATCAGCTTTGTCAGTAGAAAACACAAAAGATTCTGTTTCTAAAACAGCAAAGTCGTATTCAAAATCAAAAAGTTTCAACAAAGATGAGTTTTTCAAAAAAGTTGGAAAGTTAAACATCGACAGCACTTTTGTAAATGAGCTTAGGGAAAATAGTCTTATATGATTTTATTAGACACAAATGTCATAATTGATTTATTAAACAATGAAGAAGATTCTCGATGGGATTATTTGTCGCAGGAAGATTGCGTAATTTGTGGAATTGTGATTTCTGAACTTTACAGCGGAATTAGAGGAAAAAAAGAAGCAAAAGCAATTGAATTGTTTATAAATTCTGTTGATTGTCTGCAAATTGAACAAAGTGATTGGCTTGAAATTGGTTCTTTAATTTGTAACTTAAAAAAGAATGGTCTTTCTGTACCATTTCAAGATTCAGTTTTGGCATATCTTTCAATAAAAAACAAGTGCAGAATTCTTACAAATGATAAACACTTTTCTATGATGAAAATAATTGATTCAAGATTGCAGTGCGTGTAGAAAAATTTTAAAAATATTAGTTTATTTTTGCTTGGTGAAAAGGATTTCCGTAATTTTTTAAGTAGGAAGGATATTCTTCTTTGTTTTTGATAAAGATATATGCAGGAAATGCGTTTGTCTTTTTTAGTTTTAATTCAGCTAGTAATTTTTTGTTGTCTAAAACATCTAAAAGATAGAATGTTCCATTTTCAAATAGGAAAATCAGTGGAATTTGCGTTTTTTCATTTTTTTGTTTTTGAAAAGGTTTTGTCTCTACATTTTTGATTGAATTTTCTAAATTTTGCAGTTTTTCTTGTGAAAACAAACGAATTGGAAATTTTACCAAACCGTCTAAAATCCAATGTTCGGGAAAAGAGTTTTCACCCAAGTTTTTGTAAAAGAAAGTTCTAATCCATTCTTCATCAAGGCCTGCTTCGTTGTACAAAATGGCGTTTTCTAAAGTTTGTGAAAAAGGAATTATTGAATCCTTGTTTTCTTTGTTTCCGTAGACAATCTTTTTAATTGAATCTACAGAAATAAAAAATTCTTCTGCTAATTCATTAATTCCTTTGCCTTCTTTGTATTCATTATAAATTCGTTGATTTCTTTTTTTTAATGCAAGTTTTGCACCAGACAAAGTTCCCCAAGGTGTAGAATCATCTTCCTTTGGAATGTACAATAATTTTCCAGAGGCATATTTTTGAATTTGAGAAATCAATTCTGGTGGCAAAATATCTCTTGCATTTTTATACTTCATTTTTCAATCCTTTATGCAATTTTTTATAATGAATTAATTCTGTCTTCAAGTTCAGAAATTGATGCAATAATTGTTTTGCATGAAGTTTCGTCATCAATAGAAGCATGCCATCTTAAAGCGTTCAAGCCTTTGTAATAAGCCATACACAAAAATCTTTCTTTAAAATTTGGAACTTCAATTCCATTTTCCTTAAAATAAGGAACCATTTTTTCTGGTATATTAAAATAAGGTCTGTGTAAATCCATTGTGGCAAAATCCAAAATCCAATCAGTAATTGCCACTCTGTTCCAATCAAGAAATCCAACTTTGTCATTCATTATAACTGTATTTCCAAAAAATAAATTATTATTTACAAGAAATCGTTGATTTTCGCAAAAAGAACTTAATTCAATCATTTTGTTAAAATACTTTTCAAAAAATTCTTTTTTCATCATTGAAGTATTAAACAATTCTTTCCAATTTTTCCAATAGTCGTCGTTTGAATCATCAAAACTTTTTACTAAAAAAACTTTGAATGTAGAAAATTCAGGTATTCCGTCTTCTGAAAATTCCCCAAATCCTGAAAACTCAGAAATATCTGCTTTTTGAATTTCTAATACGCTTTTGAAAAATAGAGGGTATAATTGTTCAAAATCTTCTATCCAAATTTCATTTCCGTTTTTTCCAATTGGATTTAGCAAAATTGAACTTGGTAAAATCTTTTTTAATGTTTCGTTTCTAATCATAATTTTTCCTTTGAATATAATATTTCAAATGCGCAATTGATATTGTAATTATAGGGATTTTTTACTTTGAATAAAAGGGAAAGTATGAGTTTACTTGATTATTCTTTTTTTACAGATAAAATTAATTTAGACAAATAAAACCAAAAAAAATCAAGAAAAATCCCTTGGGCTCTTGTAAAGTAAACTTGAGGTAAAAAAATGGAATGGATTACTGCATTAAAAAAAGCGATTGATTTTATGGAAGCAAATCTTTGCAATGACATTAGCGCTGATGATGTTGCAAA
>JAGARY010000315.1 GCA_017622055.1 Treponema sp.
AAAGAGGAATTACAATTAAAAGTCAGGCTGTTACAATTCCTTACCATGCAAAAGATGGCCACGATTACGAATTAAACTTTGTTGATACTCCGGGACACGTAGACTTTTCTTACGAGGTTTCTCGTGCAATTGCTTCTTGTGAAGGTGCATTGCTTTTAATTGATGCAACTCAAGGTGTTGAAAGTCAAACTGTTAGTAATATGTACATGGCTTTGGAACAAGATTTAACTATGGTTCCTGTAATTAACAAAATTGATCTTGCCAGTGCCGATATTGAATCGTGTAAAAATCAAATTGATAATGAATTAGGTTTGGATTCTGCAGATGCAATGTGTGTGTCTGCAAAAACTGGTGAAGGAATTGATGAATTGATGGAAGCAATTGTAACAAAATTCCCAGCTCCAGAAGGAGATCCAAACGGTCCTTTGGCTGCTTTGATTTTTGACTGTCATTACGATGTTTACCGCGGTGTTGTTGTTCACGTTCGTGTGATGAATGGACGTTTAAAAACTGGTGATTTAATTAAAATGATGAGCACTGGAACTGAATATAAAGTTGAACAGTGTGGAGTTTTTAAAATTAATTATGAAGAAACTGGAGTTTTGGAAGCTGGTGATGTTGGATATATTATTTCTGGACTAAAAACTGTTAGTGATGTAAAAGTTGGTGATACAATTACTTCAATTAATGGTGGAATTACAGAGCCACTTCCTGGATTTAAAGAAGTAAAACCTGTTGTTTATTCTTCAATTTACCCAATGGATTCAAATGATTATGAAGAATTGCAAGCAAGTATGGAAAAACTTAAATTAAACGATGCAAGTTTAGTTTACGAAAAAGATAATTCTCTTGCCCTTGGAAATGGGTTTAGATGTGGATTTTTGGGATTGCTTCACTTGGAAATTGTTCAAGAACGTTTGGAACGAGACTTTGATCAATCTGTAATTTTCACCGCTCCTTCTGTAAGATATAAAATCCAGTTGGATAATGGGGAAGAAACATTTATTGATAATCCTTCTGAATATCCACAAGGAAGAATTCGTGCGGCAGAAGAACCTTATATCAAAGCGTCAATTATTACACCAGCAGAATTTCTTGGTTCAATTATGGCTTTGTGTACAGAAAAACGTGGCGTTCAAACAAATATGACTTATTTGGATACAAAACGTGTTGAACTTCAGTACGAAATGCCACTTTCAGAAGTTCTTTTTGATTTTTATGATCGCTTAAAAAGTTATAGCCGTGGTTATGCTTCTTTTGATTATGATATTATTGGGTACCGTCCAACAGATTTAGTAAAAGTTGACATTTTGATTAATGGAAAAATGGTTGATGCTCTTTCATTGCTTACATTTAAACAAAATTCTGTTGAACGTGCAAGAAAAGTTTGTGAACGTCTAAAAGATGAAATCTCTCGCCAACAGTTCAAAATTGCAATTCAAGGTGCAATTGGAAGCCAAATTATTGCTCGCGAAACTGTAAATCCTGTTAGAAAAGATGTTCTTGCAAAATGTTACGGTGGTGATATTACTCGTAAACGAAAACTTTTGGAAAAACAGAAAGATGGTAAAAAACGCATGAAAATGGTTGGAGATGTTGAACTTCCACAAAGTGCATTCCTTGCTGTTCTTAAAGAAAAACAAGAGT
>JAGARY010000316.1 GCA_017622055.1 Treponema sp.
ACGACCATCTTCACCAAATTTCATCCAAGCAATGTCATCACCAATTGTTTCAACTTTCCAACCTGGAATTGTTGGGATAAGCATAGCAAGGTTTGTTTTACCACAAGCACTTGGGAAAGCACCTGTTACATATTTTACTTCACCTTGTGGGTTTGTAAGTTTTAAGATGAGCATGTGTTCTGCGAGCCAACCTTCGTCACGAGCAATAACAGTTGCAATACGAAGAGCAAAACATTTTTTACCCAAGAGAGCGTTTCCACCGTATCCTGAACCGAAAGACCAAATTAATCTTTCTTCTGGGAAGTGTGAAATGTATTTGTGATCTACGTCAGCACATGGCCAAATTCCACCGTCTGTTTCACCTTCTTTAAGAGGTTTACCAACAGAGTGTAAACATGGAACGAATTCACCGTCTGTTCCAAGTACATCAAGAACTTTTGTTCCAACACGTGTCATGATATCCATGTTCAAAACAACGTATTCAGAGTCTGTAATTTCAATACCGTTTTTAGAAATTGGTGAACCAACTGGACCCATACAGAATGGAATTACATACATTGTACGACCTTTCATACAACCTGTATAAAGACCTGTCATTGTAGCTTTTAATTCTTTTGGATCAATCCAGTTATTTGTTGGACCAGCATCTTCTTCTTTTACTGAAGAAATAAATGTACGTCCTTCTACACGAGCAACGTCGCTAGGAAGTGAACGGAATAAGAAACTGTTTGGTTTTTTAGCTAATGGTGTTGCAAGACCAGCATCTACACATTTTTTCATCAATCTGTCATATTCAGCTTTTGATCCGTCACAAACGTAAACGTCATCTGGTTGACACATTGCAACAACTTCTTCTACCCATGCTTTAATTTTTGCATGTTTAATGTCATTTAAAGTCATAAAAACTCCTATAAATTACTTTCGCCGTAGCGAATAAATATATCTTTTAGCCTCAAAAAGAGACCCTAGTATACCAACTTAAATATACTAATTTTTTAAATAGAATTCAATTATCTTGAATGGAAATTAAGTAGGGATTTTTGACCATATAAAAAACTTCTTTCAAAACTTCTTGAAAGTAAAGTTTTAAAGTAGTATTCTAGAATAAATTATTATTTAATATAGAGGTGTTTCAAATGGCTTTTGTTGATGAATTATTACAAAAATCTAAAGCTGCAAATAAAACTATTGTTCTTTGCGAAGGTGAAGATAAACGTGTTGTTGATGCAGCATCTAAAATTGTAAAAGAAGGAATTGCTAAAATTATTTTAATTGGTTCTGATGCTGACATTAAAGCAAGTGGTTCTACAGCTGATTTATCTGGTGTAACAGTTATTGACCCAGCTACAGATGCAAATGCAGACAAATATGCAGAACTTTTATTTAAAGCAAGAGAAGGTAAAATCAACAAAAAAACAGGCCAACCTGAATATGCTGATGTTGCTGCTGCAAAAGCTGCAATCTTAAAAGATCACACAATGTACGGTGCTTTAATCTTAAAAGCTGGCGATGCTGACGGATTTGTTTCTGGTGCATGCCACTCAACAGCAAATACTTTAAGACCTGGTTTACAAGTAATTAAAACTGCTCCTGGATATAAAACAGTTTCTTCTTGTTTTATTATGGTTGCTCCAGAATGTGGAAACAAATATGTTCCAGAGGGTGTTGCTGTATTTGGTGACTGTGCAATCAATATTGAACCAAGTGCAGAAGAACTATCTGACATTGCAATTGCTTCTGCAGAAACTGCTAAAAAAATTGCAGGAATTGAACCTCGTGTTGCTATGCTTTCATTTTCTACAAAAGGTTCTGGAAACGATGATAAATTCTTCAAATCTGTTCCAAAAATGCAAGAAGCTACAAAACTTGCAAAAGAAAAAGCTCCAGACTTGGCTTTGGACGGAGAATTCCAATTTGACGCTGCCGTTGCTCCTGAAGTTGGTCAATTAAAAGCTCCAGATAGCAAAGTTGCAGGTCATGCAAATACATTTATCTTCCCAAACATCAATGCTGGAAACATTGGCTACAAAATTTGCCAACGTATGGGCGGTTGGATGGCAATTGGCCCAATTTGTCAAGGTTTTGCAAAACCATTAAACGATTTGAGCCGCGGTTGTTCTGTTGAAGATATTGTTGCAACTGTTACTGTAACTGCTTTGCAAGCATAGAAAAATTAAAATACTAAATTACACATAACAGGTAAGTGGTCTGAATAACCATTTCCTGTGTATGTAATATATTTTTTGGGGATTCCTTCTGAGGTTGCCCATGGTTCTGTGGCCTTTGGAGAGAATCCCGAAATTTTTACATTTCCAAAACAAAATATGTTATCAATTCTTTCCCATTTTTCATTAAAATAATAACTTCCCCCATCTTCTGCAAATGTTCCTGTTTTTGTAAACCAGGGAGAATAAACTTCTGTGTTGCAAATTGATTTACAATCATTTGAAATGCCTCTTAAAATTGTGTTTTCATCTTTGTAATCTCCAGAAAATGAACAAATAAAATCTTCGGCACTTCTATTAAAATCACCACAAATTACAACATTTTTATCTTTGCTAAAAGTGCTAATTTGTTGTGCCAATTGAAGTTCTTGCCAATCTCGCCAAATTTCAGTTTCAACTTCTCCTCCAGATTTTGATTTCCAATGATTTGCAAAAAGTGTAATTGTTTTTTCTTTTGCAACAATTTGAACTTCTATTAATAGTCTTGAATCTGGTTGTGCTTCTTGTTGAGTTTCAATTTGTAATGAATGAGTTTTTAAGTTTTCAAGAGGATATTTTGATAAAACTGCAATTCCAATGCTGGTGCCTTCTTTTTTTGCAAAGCAAGAATAAGTCCATTGCTGTTTTGAATTCCAAGCATTTGTTTGCAATTTATTTGAAATGTCAATTATTACATTTGAGTTTTCAATTTCTTGAAAAACATAAACATCTGCATTTAAATTGCTAATTGTTCCACAAAGTCTGTCTAATCTGTTTTGGTATGCTTCTCTTGTCCAATCTGGATTTTTTATAAAATCGCTATATTCTGTTCCAGAAGTTTCTGCATCAAAAAAAGTTTGAACATTCCAAGTTGCCAATGTAATTGTTGATTTTTCTGATGGAATATCTACAGAATCTAAATTGCAAGAAATTAACAAAAAAAGTGGAAAAAGAATAAAAGAAAATTTCATAAACACCTCAACAAAAAAAATTGGAACTTGTGTGAATGGAGGAGACTTTTCTATAAACAAATTAACGAGAGATGGAAAACCG
>JAGARY010000317.1 GCA_017622055.1 Treponema sp.
TCAATCATTGATTGATAATAACGAGTTCGTAGTGGCAAATAGTTTGTAGGTTGATTTTGCATTTCGATATCAAAAATTTTATCTGAATCTTTTACATAAACATCAAGCCGTACGCTTTTCATTTCATAGTAAGCGGTTAGTTCTTTTTCTAGTTCTGGATAGATGATGTGGTCAATTTTGATGTGTAATAGTTTTTCCAGAAGTTCTTTGCATAACTCTTCGTTTTTCATTGTGTGACAAAACATAAAGTTGTCTGCCAGTGTCAATTCATCAATTGGTTTGAATTTCATAAAATACCTCCATTTTAGTTCCTCGGATCCTCGTGATAGATCCTCTGGTCTAGCCAGAGGATGAGGATGACAGATGACAATGACAAAAAAATTGTCATTGTCGGGCGTGACCCGACAATCTTTTTCCGAATCAGTTTTTGAGAAAAAAAATCCCTATATATACAATAGGAAAAAAATGTAAAATTTAGGAATATTGGTGAGAAAAAAATGAAAAATTTTAGTAAAGAATACAAAATGAAATGTTTTTGCTACAGATTTTTTACAGAAAAGATTGTGAGAATTGGTGAAGAAGAAATGTAATGACAAATTTGACTTTTTTGTCAAAAATAAGTATTATGAAATTAAATGTTGCATGAACAGATATTGGAAACAAATCTGATTCAAAAAAATGCACAAAAAAATCTAATTGAGCTCTTTTCTAAAAAAAGACTTGATCCTAGGAGGACAGGTACTATGACAATTCAAACGTAAATCAAATTTTAAATTTGTCACTGCGAGACCTTTAGGTCGTGGCAGTCTATTCTACAAATGTTCATAAAAAATATTATATTCAAACTTATTGGAGTTTTTATGACTTTAACTATTGATATTGGAAACACAACTACAAACTGCGGTCTTTTTGATGGCGAAAAAATCGTTCTTCAAGTAAGACTTACAACAAATCGCAATGCAAGTTCCGACGAAATTGGAATTTTTCTTAGAAGCTCATTACGGGAAAACGGTTTTGACTGGAAAAGTGTAGAAAAAATTGGAATTTGTAGCGTTGTACCTTCTGTAAATTATTCTTGGTCTAGTGCTTGTTCAAAATATTTGGGCCACGACCCTTTGTTTATTCAAGCTGGAATTAAAACTGGCTTAAAATTAAAATTTGGCAACACAAAAGAAATTGGTGCCGATTTAATTGCCGCAGCAATGGGTGCTGTTGCCGTAAAACCAGACACAGATTTAATTATTGTTGATATGGGAACTGCAACTACTTTAGAAATTGTAACTAAAGACAGAGAATTTATGGGCGGAACAATTTTGGCAGGATTAAAAATTTCTGTAGAAGCTTTGGCTACAGGAACTGCAAAACTTCCTTCTGTAGAAATTGCAAAACCAGAACACGCTTGTGCAACAAACACAATTGAAGCAATTCAATCTGGTTTGTACTACGGAACTGCTGGTGCAATTAAAGAACTTTGTGCCCAATATCAGAAATCTAATTTTGGTGGCAAAAAACCATACATTATTGCAACTGGCGGATTTTCTAAAATCTTTGCAGATTGTAATTTGTTTGACGAAATTGTTCCAGAATTAGTTTTGTCTGGCGTAAAATGCGCTATAGATTTGAATCTTTAGGAGAATACAAAAAATGAATGATTTATCTTTAAACTTATCAAGAAATAAAAAATTGGCTTTAACTGGAGCGTTTAGTGCTTTGGTTGTTGTTTTGGGAATTACAAGACTTGGACTTATTCCAATTGGAGCAACTGCATCAATTACAATTTTGCAGATTCCTGTAATTTTGATTGTTATGATGGCAGGACTTTGGGAAGGCGTATTTGTTGGTTTTGCATTTGGTCTTTTGTCTTTAATTCAAGCAGCAATGAGCCCAAGTGGCGTTTTGGATCCTTTATTTGTGAATCCACTTTGTTCAATTTTGCCAAGAATGTTGCTTGCTGTAGTTGCTTTTGGCTGTTGGAAAGTGTTGAATTTAATTCCTAAAATGCCAAAAATGATTAGTGCAGGAATTACAGGATTTATTGCAACTGTTGCACACACTTTGCTTGTAATTGGATGTATTTACATTTTTGAAGGAACTGATGTTAGAGCAGCTATGGGCGGAATGGGATATTTTGCTGTAATTGGAATGCTTGCTTTTAATGCAGTTTTGGAAGCTGTAGCATCTACAATTGTGTGTGTTGCAGTTTATGCAGGACTTTTCTTTGCTTCAAACAAGAAAAGTAAATTGTCACAAGAATAATATTTGTAGTATAATGGTTCCTATGAGAATTGTAATCATAGGAGCCGGTTTTACTGGTATTCAATTAGCAAAACTTCTTGTAAACGAAAAAAATCAAGTTGCATTAATTGATAATGATGAAGATGTAATTCGCCATGCGTCAAATCAACTTGATTGTACTGTTCTTTGTGCCGACGGAAACAATTTAGATACTTTGGAAGACGTTGGCATTGCAAAAGCTGATGCCCTTGTTTGTGTTACTTCTTCTGACGAAGTAAATATGATAACTTGTTCTTTGGTTGACGCTGTTTATCCAGAAATTACAAAAATTGCCCGTGTTAGAAATTACGCCTACTACGTAAATACGGCTTCTGCACAAAAAAAACATTCTACAAACTTTGGTGGAAAAAAACGTCCTTTGTACGGAATTGATTATATGGTTCACCCAGATGTTGAAGCGGCCGAAGCTATTGTTCAAGCAGTAAAAAATGGTGCAATTGGTAGCGTTGTTTCTTTTAATGATTCTGAACACGTTATTGCTCGCATTGTTGTTGCAAAAGGCAGTCAACTTGATGGAATTACACTAAAAGATATTCGTTCAAAAGTTGAAGTTCCGTTTTTAATTGCTTACATTGAAAATGATGGAAAAACTTCTTTGCCTTTTGGTGATACATTAATTTCTGCCGGAACTACAATTGGTGCCCTTGTTTCAAAATCTGATTTAACTCAATTGACTCAAATTTGCGGTGCTACGCAAAATGCGTTAAATAAAATTGCATTAATTGGAGCTGGAAGAATTGGAACAATTGTTACAGAACGGCTTTTAAAATCTAACAAAAATTCTATTTTGCCAAAATTTTTATCTTCTTTGGCAACCAAAAAAAATCAAGAATTTACAATTATTGATAAAAACGAAGAAATTGCAAAAGCTGCTGCAGAAAAATTCCCAGATGCAAAAGTTATGAATGCCGATGCTTCTGACGAAGTTTTCTTAAAAGAGGAAGGAATTACTTCTTACGATTTAGCCATTTGTTGTACTCATAATCACGAAATGAATATGATTCTTGCTGCTTATTTGGAATCTCTTGGGGTAAAACAGACTGTTAGTTTGGTTGCAAGTTCAGCCTTTGCTCAGATTTCTGAAAAGCTTGGCATTGATGTTTCTGTTCCTTTGCGAGACACTGTAGTAGATTCTATTATGAGCCATTTGCGTGGAAAATCTGTAAAAGAAATTCATACTGTTACAAATGGTCAGTTAGAAATTGTTGAATGTGAAGTTACATTAAATTCAAAAGTTAATGGAAAATACTTAAAAGAAATTGCTGATCCTGGAAAATTCCTTGTTTTGATGAACAAACTTTCTGGAACAAGTGAATATAAAATTTCTAATGGAAATACAAAATTGTCTGTTGGAGATAACGTGGTTTTAATTACTGTAGCAGAAGAAAGCAAAAAAATTCTTTCGTATTTTTCAGATAACGAGGATTAATTTAAAATGTCATTACGAAGACCGCAGGGATGAAGTAATCTAGAAAGTAAATATGGATTATATGGATTGCTTCGGCTTCGCCTCGCAATGACGAGATTTATATTAATAGGATAAAATATGTTTATTATTTCTTGCGCAAAAATCATTTCGGTTTTATTGGGAATTGTTGGAGCATTGTTCATAATTCCAATTAGTGTTGCTCTTTATTATGGCGAATCTGATGTACTTCTTTCTTTTATAATTCCAGCTGCAATTAGTATTCTTGCAATGTTTGCCATAAACATTCCAACAAGAAAAATCAAAATATCATTAAAAACAAAGCAAACTTTTTTAATTGTTGCATTGTCATGGATTTTTGCCAGTTTGATGTGTGCTTGCACTTTTTATTCCAGTGGTTACTTTTCTTCTTTCGTAGACGCTCTTTTTGAAAGCGTAAGTGGAATTACAACAACAGGAGCCACAATCCTTAGTGACGTAGAAAGTCTTCCTCGTTCAATCAATTTGCTTCGTTGTTTAACCCACTGGATTGGAGGAATGGGAATTGTAACTTTAACTGTTGCTTTGCTTCCGTTGCTTGGAATTGGTGGATTTCAATTAATCAAAGCAGAAACCACAGGTCCAGAAAAAGGGAAAGTTACTGCCCGAATTACAACTACAGCAAAAATCCTTTGGTTAATTTATTTTGGGCTAACTGTAATAGAAACTGTTGCATTAATGATTGCAGGAATGGATTTTGTTGATGCTTTGTCCCACGCATTTGCAACTGTGGGAACCGGTGGATTTTCTACAAAAAATGCTTCAATCGGAAGTTTTAATTCTGCTGCCATAGACATAATTTGTACAATTTTTATGTTCTTGTGCGGAATAAATTTTAGTCTTTTTTACTATTTGATTATCAAAAAGTTTTCTGATGTTTATGAAAATTCAGAATTAAAAGCATATTTTTCAATTGTGGTAGTTTTTATTTTGATTATCACTTTTTCTTTAATGCCAACATATAAATCTTTTGGAACAAGTTTGCGTTATTCAGCATTCCAAGTTGTTTCAATCATTACAACAACAGGTTTTGCTACAGCAGACTATCTATTTTGGCCATTTATTTCTCAAGTATTTTTATTTTTGCTATTCTTTGTGGGTGGATGTTCTGGTTCAACTGGTGGTGGCATAAAAGTAATTCGCTGGGTGATTTTGGGAAAACAACTTAACAATGAAACAAAACAAATGCTTCATCCACACGGAGTTTTTACAATTCAATTAAACAAAAGAGTATGTCGCAAAGAAATTGTTTTTAACGTTGCATCTTTTATGACTCTTTATTTAGTTTTAGTTGCCATTACAACTGTTATTGGCTGCATTGGAAATCTTGACATATTAACTTCATTTTCGGCAGCCGCTTCCATGGTAGGAAACATTGGTCCTGCTTTTGGTTCCTTAGGACCAAGTAACAATTGCGCAATGCTTCCAGACTTTGTAAAACTTTGGTATTCCTTTGCAATGTTGGCAGGCCGTCTTGAACTTTACACAATGCTGATTTTCTTTATGCCATCATATTGGGAAAAATAAGAATTTTGCTTTTTTATTGATATTACTATATGATAACTTAAAACAGTTTTACAAAACTAAGGGGAATTTTATGGCAAATATGAATGGATTTAAACACGGAGTAAACCTTGGAGGTTGGCTTTCTCAGTGTGTTCATACAAAAGAACATTATGATACTTTTATTACAGAAGATGATATAAAAGTAATAAAAAGTTGGGGACTAGATCACGTGCGAGTTCCTGTAGATTATGATTTAGTGCAAAATATTGATGGAAGTTTTAAAGAAGATGGGTTTGCATACATTCAAAAAGCAATTGACTGGTGTAAAAACAATCAAATTAATATGATTT
Organism: Treponema sp.; assembly: GCA_017622055.1. Lineage (GTDB taxonomy): Bacteria > Spirochaetota > Spirochaetia > Treponematales > Treponemataceae > Treponema_D. Next base: position 5,617 of record JAGARY010000317.1, read on the forward strand.
TAGATCTTCATAAAACAATTGGTTATTCTTTTGATGAAGGTGAAGCTGAATCTGGATTCTTTGAAGACGAAAAATATCAAAATATGTTTTATGCACTTTGGGATGAATTTGCAAAACGCTATTCAAAATATGAAGATATGCTTTGTTTTGAACTTTTAAACGAAGTTACAAAACAAGATTATTGCAAAATCTGGAACAAAATTGCAAATAACTGTATAGAAAAAATTAGAGAAACATCTAAAACTGTAAGAATTCTTGTGGGAAGCTACTGGAATAACAGTGTAAGTGCTGTAAAAGATATGGATCCACCTCACGACGAAAATATTGTATATAATTTCCACTGTTACGAGCCATTGATTTTTACACATCAAGGTGCTGGCTGGATTCCAAAAATGGACAAATCTTTTAGAATGAAACTAGACGAAACATTTGAAAATTACGACAAATATACAAAAGCAAATGTTTCTCAAGAAGGTGATAATTTTGCAGCTTATGATAAAAACGCAACACCAGACATCACATATTTTGAAAATTTGTTTGCAAGTGCTTTGGAAACTGCAAAAGAAAGAAATGTGCTTTTGTATTGTGGTGAATATGGCGTAATTGATTATACAGCACCAGAAGAAGTTCTAAAATGGTACAAATTGGTGAACCAAGTTTTTGAAAAATATAACATTGGCCGTGCCGCTTGGAGCTACAAAAAAATGAACTTTGGTCTTGCAGATTCTTGGATAGATTCAATTCGTCCAGAAATCTTAAAACTAATGTAATTTATTTTGGAGGTTCCCCAGTTGCAAAAACGCAACTGGGGCGGGCTTTGCGCAATTCCGCTTTCGCTCCAGCCGCTTGTCGCAAGCTGAACGCTTGCTTACCAAGTTTTGTTCGCTTTGCTTCCAAAACTTGCCTCGCGGCCGCCTTCGGCGTTGCTACAATCCCTAACCCGAGGTAAGCTCGCAGGCGGGTCAGAATAACATCAATTCTACATAAACACACCTTTTATAAATAATTCAATTCCAACTAAAACCATTATTATTCCAGCATAAACATAACCACGTTGAGTTCTAAAAACTCCAAAATGTTTTCCGTGGAAAAATCCTTGTTTGCAAATAATGAATCCAAAAATTGTCATAATTAAACAACCTAAAAGTCCACGGGCTAAACCATAATAATAAAATACAAAACCAACAGAAATTGCATCAAGAAAAGAAGCTACACCTTGCAAACAGATTACTTTATTATTTAAAGTAATGCTTTCTTCAGAATCTGGCTCGCTCCATTTATATGCGCTGTAAAAAGCTTTTCCACCAACATAAAATAACAGAATAACAGAAATCCCAGGAACCATACTTTGAAAATTAGGAAAAACCTTTAAAAAAATAAAGGCTAAAATACATCCCAAAAACGAAAAAGCTAATTCCATAGAAGCAAAAATCCCAGAATATAAATTAGTTTCTTTAGTAGATATTTCCTTGTAAGCATTTCCATGTTTTAAACAAAACGCAAAAGCATTTGCAGAAAAGGCCATCCCTAATAAAATACTATTCACAAAAAACAAAACATCAAAATTCATTTTCATTTCCTTTTTTTAATTTATAAATACTACTTTTTTATAATACTAATAAATTAAAAAAAATCATACAAAAAAGTTGGTTTGTTTGAACACTTTTTCTACTATATTTGACCCATATTTTTATATACGTTATAATGACGTGTATGAGTAAGAAAAAAATAAAACCTGACTTTTCAAAACCAAAAGTTCAAAAACAAGAAGGTGATTCATTATCACAAGATTTTTCATTAAAAAATCAGCCAGATTTTATTACGTCAGAAATGGAACAATTTGATGATGTTCCGCCAGAAGACAAAGAATATGAAGGACTTCCGGTAGTTGTAATTGCGGGGCGTCCAAATGTTGGAAAATCAACACTTTTTAATAGATTTTTGCACAGAAGAATTGCAATTGTAAATGATCAGCCTGGTGTTACTAGAGACCCAGTTGAAGCAACAGCAATTTTAAACAAAAAACCAATTCATTTGGTAGACACTGGTGGATACAAACTTACTCGCGACATTGGAACAAAAGAAGCCGAACTTGATGAATACGTTGTAGAAAAATCTTTGGAAATGATTGAAAAAGCGGATGTTGTAATTTTACTTCTTGAAGCTGGCGTCATCACCGGGGAAGACGAAGAATTCATTATTAAAATGCGTCCATATTGGAACAAAGTTATTGCCGCTGTAAACAAAACAGAAGGTGGAAAAAACGAAGCCGAAGCATGGAACTACGCAAAATATGGATTCAACGAATTGCTTTTTATTTCTGCAGAACACGGCGACCACTTTGGAGAACTTTCTGAACTTGTGGAATCAAAATGTGATTTTTCAAAAGTAAAAGTTCTTTCAAAAGACAGACCAATAAAAATTGCAATTCTTGGAAAACCAAACACAGGAAAATCAACTTTATCAAATAGATTAACTCACACAGAAAATTCTATTGTATGTGATTACGCTGGAACAACTAGAGATGTGGTTGAAGGAGAATTTCAATACGGTGGAAGAGCGTTTAAAGTTTTGGATACTGCGGGAATTCGCCGCAAAGCAAAAGTTCATGACGATGTTGAATATTATTCTGTAAACCGTGCAATTAAAACTTTGGATGAATGTGATGTTGTTTTCTTGATGATTGACGCAGTTGAAGGTCTTGCCGAACAAGATAAAAAGATTTGTTCCCTTGCATTTGAAAAAGGCCGTGGAATTATTTTTGTTTTGAATAAGTGGGATTTAAAAGAAGAACAAGGAACAAAAGCAGTAAAAGCCGTAAAACAATGGATGAACATTATGTTTGGCCAAATGGAATTTGCTCCAATTTTGCCACTTTCTGCTTTGGAAGGAAAAGGCATTAAAGATTTGTTAAACACAACTGTTTTGCTTTATGAACAACTTACAAAGAAAATTGGAACAGCATCTTTGAATAACGCACTGCAAGATTGGTTGGAAAGATATCCGCCACCAGCAAGTAAAACAGCTCATTTTAAAATTCGCTATATGACTCAGGCAAGCACAAATCCGGTTAAGTTTGTAATTTTTGCAACAAGACCGGAAGTTGTTCCTGAACCATATATGACATATTTAAAAAATAGAATTCGCGAAGATTTGGGTTACGACCAGATTCCAGTTCAGTTGGAATTTAAAGGAAGTAGAACAAAGTGGGAAGAAAGGGAATAGATGTTTAATTAAGAATTCAGAATTAAGAATTCAGAATTCTGAAGGGGGAAGTCTCCCCCACGCTCCAAAGTCCTCGCACAAACGTGCTGTGGTCTTTTACGCTACCCCCGCTATGTCGAGCTATTCTTTGTCTGTCATTGCGAGGAGCGAAGCGACGAAGCAATCTAGTGTGCAAAATGGTATGTGGTAATGCAATTTTAGGTTGGGCAAGCGCTGGGAGCCCCGCCGAAGGCGTTCCAGGCGAAAGCAATGCTTGAGACTGGAATGGAGCGAATGCGGAAGGGCGGACATAGCGACCCGGAGTTGCGAAGCAACGGAGGGATGCCTCCTTTTTTTTAGGTTGAAGAAAATTGATTTATACGATTGGACAAATTGAAGAATTAACAGGTGTAAAGTCTCATGTTCTTAGGTATTGGGAAGAAGTTGTTCCAGGGTTTTCGCCTCAAAAAGATTTAACTGGACGCCGAACTTATTCTCAGCACGATTTGGAACTTATTTATAGAATTAAGTTTTTGATAAACGAAAAAAAATTTACTGCGGAAGGAGCTGGACATCAGATTTTGGAAGAGTCGCAAATTGTGCAGGAAAATATTGAATTAATAAAAAACATTCGAGAAACAAGAGAAATTCTTACAAATGTTTACTTTGAAATAAAAAAATTAAGATAAATTGTAAAAGCGAGTTCAAAATGGAAAAATTTTATACAAAATTTACAAAGGAATATATTCAGGCTGAAAAAGAAAGATTAAAGAAAAAGCAAAAAAAATCTGCAAAAAAGAATTCGCAAAATAATGATATCAAACTGCAAAATAATGTGATTTTTGAAGAAAAAAATGGTAAAAAATCACAAAATGTTGATACTAAATCACAAAAAAATGTGATTTATGGTAAAAAAAATGCTGGAAAATCACAAAATAATGTTATTAAGATTCAGAATAAATTTTCTGTTGTAGAAGCGTTGTTCAAAGAAAATAAATTAGATAAAAAATCTCAGGAACTTTTGGAAAATTTTGACCGAGTTGTTCAGGGAGTTCGTCCGCTAAACAGCAAGCAACTTCAAAAACTTCCAGAAAATATTAAGGCACTTTCGCATCAACTTACGGACCAACGTTGCGACCGTCGCCTTGGCTACATGAACGAAAGTGTTCAGCTTTCTTCCTATGTTAGATATTACACTTGGTGGAATCTTGTTCGTCTTACAAAATTGTTTTCAAATCTTCCAGCAGCGTCTTTTCCAAATAAAGAATGCATTTGTTTAGATATTGGCTCTGGTCCATTAACATTAGTAATTTCTCTTTGGCTTTCTAGACCAGAATTGCGAAACATAAATCTTACTTGGTATTGTCTTGATGTTTCTTCAAATTCTATGGCTTTGGGCGAAGACGTTTATTTGTCTATTGTGGCTCAAACTGGCGGAACTCCATGGAAAATTGTTAGAGTAAAAGGTTCTTTTGGAACAGGAACTTTTATTAAAGAAAAAGCAGATTTTATTACTTGTGCAAATATGTTTAATGAACTTGACCAAGCAAGTGATATGCCACCAGAGTTTCAGTCAAAAAAATATTATGATCAGCTTTGTTTGTATAAAAATGATAATTGCAAATTTTTATTGATTGAACCAGGCGTTCCAAAATCGGCACGAACAATTTGTCTTTTGCGAGACAGATTTATTAAAGAAAACTATGATTTGATTGGGCCTTGTTCACACTGTGGTGAATGCCCAATGAATGGATTTAAAGCTTATACAGGAAGTTCGCATAAATGGTGTAATTTTGCTTTTTCCACAGAAAATGCTCCTGCAAAATTATTAAAACTTTCTGAAAATTCAAAATTAACAAAAGACAGAGCTACTTTGATTTTTATTTCTGTTGTTCCAGAAAAAACTGCTAGTGATTTTGGCGAGGATTCTATTTCCCAAGATTTTGCAAATTCTACAAAAAATGTTTTAGCAAAAGATGATAATTCACTTTCTGTTAGAATTATTTCTGATTGCATGAAACTTCATAACAACTCTTTTGCAAATTACGGCTGTAGCAAAATTGGACTTGTGCTTGTTAGTTCAAAAACAGAAAATGCTTTTAAAAGCGGCGATTTGTTAAAAATTGAATGCTTACAAGACATAAAAAAACTCCCGATTGATAAAAAATCGGGAGCTAAATTAATTTCTTTATAATTGTTATAGAAGAAAAGTTAGTTTATTTTGCAAATTTTCCAACTAATGCAAGAACCCATCCTACAACAACCATGTAGAAACCGTAAGTTGCATTTTTAAGGAATCCTTTTGCAATTGCTTTGTAAACTGCGTTATCTTGGAAACCAATTACTAAAACAATTCCACCAGCAATACTTGCAATAACAGCAACTGTTTTTACCAAGTCAGAAGATGGAAGTTTAATTCCAAGCATTGGAAGAACTGCATAAGCCAAACCTACAACAGCACCAATAAAAATTAACAAAGCACCAATTGTTACAAATCCACTGTTATCAAAGTTGATGAATTTAAAACCGTTTGCACTAGAACCAAAAAGTCCTTTGAACATTGGACAACAGAATCCAATTGTTGTAATAGCCATACCAATTAAATATAAGTAGCTAATAACATTTACTTTCTTTTTTCCCATTTTTTTCTCCTTTTGGGAGGCCATTGAGGCCAGGTTTTTATAGAAAATTTAAAAAAAAAGTCAATAAATAAAATTTGCATTTCATTTACTGACTTTTCTTTATGTTAGAATTATAACATGGTATTATTTTTTACACAAATAAAATTTTTTCATCTTTGCATAATTGTTGTACAGCTTGTCTTCCTGTGTAAACTGCAATTGGGAGACCTCCAGGCATTTGAATTCTTTGGCCTGCAAAATAAACTCCGTCAATTGTTTGTAATTTTTGAGGATAATTATCTTGTGTTCCACCCTTTTTCCAAACGCTCATCCATCCACCTTGATAAGAACTGCAATATCTTTCGTAAGTGCATGGAGTAGCAACATCAATTGCTTCAAGATTTTCTTTTACTTGTGGAATAAATTTTGAAACTGCGTCTACAAAAAGTTTTCCAAGTTCTTCTTTTTTTGCTTTATAAGTTCCGTCTTCTTTAGCCATTTTCCAGAATTTGTAAGAATCACCAATGAGTAAACAAGTCATTGCTGTTCCACCTTCTGGAGCATAATCTTTATATTTTGAATAATTGTTAATTCTAATTTCGTTCCATTTGCAACCACAATATTCAAAAGGTTTTTCTAAAGGTAAAACACAAGTGTATGGCAAATGTGATAAATCAGCTTTTACCCCAAGACAAACAAAAACATTTTGTTCAGAAATTGCATTTCTTCGCATTTTGTTTACCCAAGGTTCATCAATCATTGTGTCAAATAAAGTATCAACAGCATTTCTTGCATCTTGAGTAATAATTACAGCATCAGCAAGCATATCCCCATTTTTTGTTTGAACGCCTTTTGCAACGCCGTCTTCTACAATCACGTTTTCTACTTTTGTTCTAAATTCAATTTTTCCGCCAAGGCTTTGGTATGTATCTAACATATTTTGTACCAATTGAACAGAACCTCCTGCAGGATATCCACAGTCGCCACTGGCAAAAGAACCCAAAGTATAAATAAAAGAAAGTGCATTGTATCTGTAGCCAATTACGCTCATCAATAGATGACGAAGATTTTTATTTTTAAATTTATTCACATATTCTTCGTAGCTTTGGTTTACTAAAAAAGGAACTCGCAAAACTGCTGGCAACATTGGAATAAACATAAAAGGATTAAATCCAAAAGGAGTTTTGCATTTACAACCAGGTGTGTCAAAAACTGGCATATAAAATCTTGAAAATGCTTTTACATCTCGACACATTTTATTTATCATTTTTTTATCTTCGGGAGCATATTCCAAAAGTGCCTTTTTCATATCTGGCAAATAACGATATAAACAAAGATTTTTGTCTCCATCTAAAAGTGTATACAATGGATCTCTGTTTTCAATTGGATTATTTTCTTTTAGAGCTCCAACTTCTTTCCAAATTTTGTTTAAAGGAAGTTTTGGCGATGAACCTGTTAGCCAATGCATTCCGCCTTCAAAATAATATCCTTTGCGACTCCAACTTGTAGAAAGTCCACCAAAAGTCATGTGTTGTTCCAAAATTGTAACATCAAAACCTGAACGTGCAGCATAAATTCCTGCAGAAAGTCCAGCAACGCCAGCTCCTACAATAATTACCTTTTTTTTGTTTTGCATCATAAAATCCTCAAATTAAGATTCTATATTTTACTATTTTTTCTTTAATTGAACTAGGTATAAATTAAAATCATAGATATTTTTAATATTGAGGGGAAAAGCCTTTCCCCTAGGTTCAGCCAATTTGTTCCAAATTGTCTTCACCATACCCCTTTCACCTAGGGGGGGGCCCTAAAACCCCCAGAAAAATTTATGGAATTTAAAACAAATATGTTATTTTTTGATATAATCATGGAACTTACAAATAAGGGAAAAATATGCATAAAATTTCTGTAAGTGATGTTCGAGTTTTGCCTGGGGATGCTGGGTTTTTGATGGATGATGGAAAAACTTCTATTTTGTACGATTGTGGATTTGCTTTTACTGGAGAAAAACTTGCTCAAAATGTAAAAAATCTGCTTGGGAATCGGAATCTTGATTTTATTTTTTTGACACATTCTCATTATGACCACGCTTTGGGGTCGGTTTATGTAAAAGAAATTTTTCCAGAAGCAAAAGTTGTGGCAGGAAGTTATGCTGCGGGAATTTTTAAAAAAGATTCTGCCAAAAAAGTGATGAGAGATTTGGACCAAAAATTTGCAGCAAAAAATGGAGTAAAAAATTATAGAGATTTAATTGATAATCTTTGCGTTGATGTTGAAGTTTTGGATGGTGATAAAATTCAATGTGGGGAAATGACTTTTACAGTTGTGGAACTTCCGGGGCATACAAAATGTTCGGTGGGTTTTTATCTTGAAGAAAATGAACTTTTGCTTGGAACAGAAACTTTGGGCGTTTACACTGGAACAGAAAAAATCATTCCATCTTATTTGGTTGGTTTTGATTTGACAATGAAATCTTTTGAAAAGCGGAAAAATTAAAAATCAAAAATATATTAGTTCCACATTACGGACTTTTGAACCAAAAGGAATCTGCATTTTATTTGGAAAAGGGAAAAGAAAATTCGGTAGAAACTGCAAATGAAATTTTATCAAGTTTGAAGGCAGGTGTTTCTAAAGTTCAAATTTTGGAACAATTCAAAGAAAAATATTATGTTGGCTATGTAAAAGAAATTTATCCAATTGATGCAATGGAACTAAACACAAATATTATGATTAATTTGATTGAAAGAGAACTGATGGAATAGTTATGGTAAGAAAAGTTTGTATCGGCAAAATAAAACTTTATTTATTACGTAAAATTATCTTGTATTTTTGCCGATAATGTGGTAAATTTTTCCTATGGGAAGAAAAGTTTATTATAGCGTACAAGACATTTCTAAAACTTGGGAAGTTGCAGAGCGAACTGTTCGATATTATTGCGAAGAAGGTCGAGTTCCTGGAGCAATTTTGCAAGGAAAAACTTGGCTCATTCCACCAGATGCAGAAAAACCAGCTCGTCAAAAGCGTCATGTAAAATTTTCAAAAAACGATACTATTCTTTCGGTTTTAAAACGAGAAAAAGATGCTCGGCTAAAAGGTGGAATTTATCATAGTGTGCAAATCAACCTAACTTATAATTCAAATTACATTGAAGGTTCCAAATTAACAGAAGAGCAAACTCGCCATATTTTTGAAACAAAAACACTTGGAGCTACAGAAAATCCTGTAAAAGTTGATGATATTGTAGAAACTGTGAATCACTTTAGATGCGTAGATTTAGTAATTGATGGGGCAAAATCAAAATTAACAGAAAGTTTTATAAAACAGCTTCATTTTATTTTAAAATCGGGCACAACAGACAGTTTGCAAAGTTGGTTCAAAGTTGGTGGATACAAGTTGCTAGAAAACGAAGTTGGAAACACAGCAACTGCAAAACCAGAAGAAGTTCCACAAAAAATAAAGGCACTTTTAAAAGAATACAATTCAAAAGAAAAAATCACTTTGGAAGATATTTTAGATTTTCACGTTCAATTTGAAAAAATCCATCCTTTTCAAGACGGAAACGGTCGCGTGGGAAGACTTATTATGTTCAAAGAGTGCTTAAAACACAATATTGTGCCATTTATCATTACCGACGAAGTAAAACTTTTTTATTACCGCGGCATTTCAGAGTGGCACAATATCAAAGGTTATCTTACAGACACATGTCTTTCTTGCCAAGACGAGTTTAAGGAAGTTTTGAAAAGGTTTGGGATTCCGTTTTTTTAATCTGATTTCCCACAGAAAGACCAATATGACTTGGTGCAAAAATTACTGCAAAAATGATTAGCAAAAGGTGGCGGCTCATAAATCCACTGAAAAGGAAAACTACTGCTGGAATTACAGAAAGTGTGATTGCTTTAAAAAGATTGTTTTTTCTAAAACAGATTATCCAAATTAGGCAGTAAGCAAAAATTAGGATGAAATTTACAATTAAATAAATTGCAAAGGCAGAATCTGAACAAAATCCAAAATATGTTCCTGGAATATTAAAAATCATCATGGCAAAACATCCATAGCGCCCGATTTGTTCAAATATTTCTAGGATTTTTGCGATTTTGCTTTTCCAAGGATTTTCAAAACCGTCTTTGCATTTTAGAGCAAAAACAATGTTTGGAATCATGATGAGAATAATAAAACTTAGTCCGAAGGGGTTAAAAAATTCCATGAGATTATTATATACCATTTTTTTGCGTTAGGGTATGGAGCACCGCCGAAGGCGTTCGTGAAAGTTTTGAGCTAAGCGAGGAACTTTCACGAATGGAGCGAAAGCGGAAGTGCGGAACACCCGACCTGTAGCGACTGAAAGGAGCGGAAGGGAACGCCCAAATTATTATAAACACAAATTTTATTTTTCATCATACAAAATCCAAGTTTAATCCTTGACCAATTAAAATCTATGTAATAACATAAAGGTATCTAATCTATTTTTTTTAGGAGTTATAAGAACCGAATGTAAGTATCTGTTTTTGTTTTATTTTGAATGTTCTCAACGGCAATTTTTATTAAACATTAACAGAGGTTTTTATGATTTCGAATTTCTTACAAATAAATAATTTAACATTTTCATATTCAAATTCTTCTACTCAACTTTTTGATGATTTTTCGCTGGCTTTTTATGATGGTTGGACCACTCTTGCTGGAAGTAACGGAACTGGAAAATCTACTTTGCTAAAGCTGATTGCTTCTCATATATTTTGTGACGATGGAAAGATTCTTTTTAATGGAAATCTTGTAACAAAAGAATTTGCAGAACAGAAAATCATTTATTGTTCTCAAGAAACTTCCCAAATTCCAGAAAATCTTTATGTGGCATTTTGGAGTCCGGAAAATGATGTTCGTAAGTTTTTTTCAATGTTGCAAATTACAGAAGCTCAACTTGAACGCTGGGAAACACTTTCCGGCGGTGAAAAAAAACGGATTCAAATTGCTTGTGCTTTGGCAGAAAATCCTGATGTTTTGCTTTTGGACGAACCTACAAATCATCTTGATGAATTAAGCAAGAATCTAATTATTGGGACTTTAAAAGAATTTTTGGGAATTGGAATTGTTGTTAGTCACGACAGAAATTTTTGTGATGAACTTTGTAAAAAAACTGTGTGGCTTTATAGAGAAAATGTGAAGTTTCTGGGTGGAAAAGATTTTGTTGTGGCAGAAAGTTTTAATGCATCCTTTTCAGATTCAATCAAATTAATGGAAGAAAATGCAGCTTCTAGCCGAAATGCTTGGAATCAACTTGATAAAAAAGCAAAAACTGAACAAAGTCGAATTCATCAGTTACAAGTGGAAGCGGAAAAAAGTAAGGCTCGGTTGCAAAAAAGGGGCATTGCAGATAAAAATGACCACGACACCAAGCGAAAAATTGATGTTGCCCGTGTTTCTGGAAAAGACAGAGTTGCAGGTGACGCAAAATCTAGGGCAGAAAGTCAATTGGCACATACAGAAAAAATGTTGGGTGCAACTTCAAAAGCATTAAAGCGAAAAGAAGGATTTTCGATTGTTGCTGATGAAAACAAAAATAATTTTTCTTTAGTTTTGGAAAGCACAAATCTTGAAGCTGGAGATTACAAACTTTTTATTCCGCAACTCGAATTTGATGCAAAATCAAAAATTGCTCTAACTGGATTAAATGGAAGCGGAAAAACTCTTTTTATAAATCATCTTTTGGAAGTTTTAAAACAAAAGGGAAAAGCCGAAAAAGTTTTGTATTTGCCTCAAGAGATTTTGGAAACAGAGGAACAAAGGATTTTATCTGATTTTTGCAATTGTGATGACGATTTACGGGGCGAAATCCTTTCTACTTTGTATAGATTGGGAAGCGAACCTTTAAGTTTGAGTCAGCACAATGAAGAAAAATCTTCTAAAATGTCTGTTAGTCCAGGGGAACTTAGAAAATTGATAATTGCAATGGGAATTTCTAGCCCAATTTCTTTTATGATTTTGGACGAACCTACAAATCACATGGATATTACAAGTGTAATGGCTTTGGAACAAGCGTTGCATCAAGTTGATTGTGGACTTTTGATTGTAAGTCACGACAAAATCTTTTTAGAAAAAGTTTGCCAAAAAAACTGGCATATCAAACGAGAAAACAACGCAGGAAAATTAGAATGCAATATTTAAAAA
>JAGARY010000318.1 GCA_017622055.1 Treponema sp.
GAAGGGAATATAATCCATAGTAAGTTGCCCAAGCAGCATTGGAATTTTGGTTGTTTTCTTTGTTTAGATAAATTCCGATGATTCCACATTTATCTTTTATTTTGTTTTCTTCTGGGTTAATAATCATATCTAATGAATCAGTTTCCATGGTTCCCTTCTTATTTATTTCCTGTAAATTTTTCTACGTAAAGTAGAATGCCTGAAAAATGATAAAAGTGATTTTTGACCTGTTTTAGAATGGAATCTACCCTCATAATTCAATTCCCATTCCACCATTTTCAGCGGCTTCTACCGAAAGTTTTTTTCGGAAATCTTGTAGCTTTTGACGAAGCTCAGTGTATTTTATTGAAAGAATTTCTAATGCTAAGTATGCGGCATTAGCTGCATTATTTATTCCCACAGTTGCCACTGGAATTTGTTTTGGCATTTGAACAATTGATAGCAAAGCGTCCATTCCACCAAGACCATTGGAATTAGAGGAAACACATTCTAGTGGTACTCCAATTACTGGCAATACAGTCATAGAAGCAATTACACCAGGTAAATGTGCTGCAAGTCCTGCTCCTGCAATAATAACTTCAAAATTTTGTTCTTCTATTTGGGAAACAGTTTTCTTTAATAAATCACCGGAACGATGGGCAGAAAGAATAAATGCCTTATATTCTACTCCAAAGTCTTTTAGTACTGTGGTGGCTTTTTTCATTGTGTCTGTATCTGATTTTGAGCCAAAAAAAATTGCAACTTTCATAATCCCCTCCTAAAACCTATTACTTAAGTATACCATAGTTTAGGGTATATCGTCAAACAACTAATCTTAAGGTTCATTTAATTATTTTTTTTTATTTTTTTTTAGTATTTCATGCAATTCAGTTTTAAAAAGACTATGTTTAAATCAGATGGAGGTAAAACCTTCAAAGGAGAAAAAATGAAAAAAATAAGTTTAATAGTTTGTTTATTAGCTTTGCTTTGTACCATGGGCTTTTCTTATAGCTGGAGTTTCCAAGAAATGCCCCTAATAGCTCAGGAATTTGTTGCAGAAAAATTTCCTAATACTTCGGTTTATTCCGTTTCTTTTGATTATGGAAAATACAATGTAACTCTTTCCAACGGTGCAAAGATTGAATTTGATGGTGCTGGGAATTGGTTAGAGGTAAAAGATGCAGTTGTTTTCCCTAGAGATTTGATTCCTGCTGTTGCAATGCGCTATCTTGATACGAATTTTCCAGCTATGAATATCGATAAGATAAAGCATGTAAATGGAAAATATGAAGTAAAATTTAAAAATGGTTGGCAAGTTGTGTTCAATGATCTAGGTGATTATTCAAACTATGAATGGGTAGGAAATCATTCTAGTTATGGTGATTAATTGTATATCTTGATTTGATCGAAGAATAAAAAAAAGTACAATTAAAAAAGTTTAATTAAAATGAAAGGCTGTCCTTTGTGAAGACAGCCTTGTTTTATTCATGCTTAGTTATTGAATTAATAAAGTTGCAGGTAAAATAACCGAGTTATTTTTCAAAATACCCCTTCAAAGACTTCATCATGTAAAGAGATTCTCCATTCAAAGCTTCTAAATTTTCTGGTGTCATATCCCCAGGTACATTTTCAGAGTAAGATAGGATTTCCTTCCATAACACTTCGGC
>JAGARY010000030.1 GCA_017622055.1 Treponema sp.
ATTTCTTACTACAAAATTTGAATCACTTTCTTTTAAAAGTTTTCCCGCTTTTGAATAAGTATAATTTTTTTCATAACCATCAGGTTTTCTATTAAAAATTAACCGACCTTGATTATCATACTCTTTCAATTCAGGATTCATGTATCCAGTTTTTTCTGTTACCAAAGTTTTTTCATATTTGGAATTTTCATTTGATTTTTCAAAATCTCTTGTATATAAAGTATATTTTTTGCCAATTGGAATTCCATCTTTTCCAACTTCATATACAATTTCCGAAACAATTTGATTTGATTGATTGTAAACGTATTCTGTTGTATAACCGCCTCCATCAATTGACCATGATGTGTAGGATTTTAACATTCCACCACTTTTGTAAGTATAAGAAGCAAGTTTTTTTCCATTTATTAATATGTGTTTTAATCGTTTGCAAGAATCATAAACCAATTCTTTTGTATATTTTACCCCTGTAGATAAATCTGTTTCTATAGTTTTGATTTCCCATTTTCTAAGGTTATAAAATCTTTCTATTAGTTTTTTGTTGTTATAATTTTCTTTCTGATAATTTTCTCCGTATTCAATTATTGTAAAATCGCCATTTGAATTTTCATATTTTATCGGTCGATTTTTTTCATCATAATTCCAGGTTTCTATAATTGATTTTCCATCAACTTTAGTTTCTTTTTTTAGGATTTCACCATATTGATTATATTCAAATGAAATAACAAAACGATCATCTTGCAAAGTTTTGATTTGCCCATTTGAATTATAAATTGCCGATAATATTTTTTGTCCATTATAAAAGGACTCAGTTTGATTTCCATATTCATCATAATTCCATTGATAAACATTTCCATCCCTATCAATTTCTTCTATTAAATTACCATTTTTGTCAAAATCTACAGAATAAGTAGAGCCATCATCAAACTGAATTGATTTTAACTCACACTCTGATGTATTTTGATTCAAATTATAACTATATTTTCTCTTTACGCCGTTTTCTGTAATAGAATCATAAAGTCCAGCATCATTATAGCTAAATTCTTTTTTTCCACCGTTTGATTCAACAATCTTTGTTATTTGATGTTCTGCATTTGAATAATAAATAAACTTTTGCCCCGAAATAGAAGTAAAATATGTTTTTCGATTATTGTCATCAGAGAAATCATATTCGTATAATTCTTCTTCACCAAGTTCATTTATTACTTTTGAAACAACAACTCCCAAAATAGAATGATTTTCATATTGAATTTTTACCGAGGAACCATCAGCTCTTACAATTTCATTTAAATAATTACCTGAATCATATTTGTAATTTAACGAAATATCATCAGAATCTTTTACAAAACTTAATTTTCCATTTGAATAATTAAAAATCGATGAGCCATAAACAGGACCTTCAATTTTTGAAATATACCCATTTTCATTTGTTACAACTAAAAGATTTTCGTTTGTTTCTAATTTAATTCTTTCTAATTGCCCACTTTTATTATAAAACAAGTTTTTTTCTTTTTGGTTTTTATATTTAATTTTTTCAAGTTGCCCATATTTTGAAAAGTATTTTTTTGAACCATCAGAAAATTCTACAATAAATCCACCAGAATTTTCATCTTCGAAAACTTTTTCGCCATTTTCATTTCTTCCATAAATCTTTATTTTTACTTTTAAAGATTCTTCCAATGGTTTGTAGCAATTTTCAGAAAATCTACAATAAATAGAATTTCCATTTTCATCAACAAAAATGATATACTCATAAGAAATTGTGTATCTTTCTGAATTTTCAAATAAATCATAACTAACAAATTTATTTAATTCATCAATTTCAGAATTATACTCACCAATTTTTGAATAAAGAAAAATATAATAATCATAAATTTTTATTTTTGATTTATAGGTTTCTAATTTCTGGTCAAATTCTGTAATATCTGAGTATTTTTCTTTTAGCTGATTTATTTCATTTACAATTTGAGTTGCGGCCTCCTTACAAGAAGTCAAATCTTTGATTGCTTCTGAATAATCTTTCATTTTACATCTGACTATTCGAGTATCTAAATTAGAAATCCAATTTTTACCAAGAATACCTTTTCGCCCATGTTTATAATTTCTTTCAATAACATTATCACCAAAGTAACACAAATATTGACCAGTTGTAACATCCACAGGATCCCCAACTGTTTTTTCAGTTTCCATATTCTGAACTAATGGACCAACTGTATCTATATAATCTTGGATTGCTAAACTCTGATTTCTATTAAGTTCCATAAATTTTGCTTGATGATATTCGTAATTTACAGTTTCTTCCCTTATTCTTTGTTTTATTTCTGTTTTATATCTATATATTTCAGAATCTATTTTTGCATATTCGGAGGAAGGAATCTTACTTTTATCAAACTCATAGTCAAGTTTTTTATATAATTCTTTTACTTTATTTTCCGCTTCAATGACAACACTTTCATATTCTAAAAGTTCTCTTGTTGTTACTGCAATTGCATTTTCTTTTTCTTTTTTTAACGCTTCTATTCTAGCTTGTTCTTCTGCAGCTTTTCTTTGAGCTTCTTCAGTCGCCCTTTGTGATTCAGCTTCTGCTTCTGATTCTGCGGCTTTTTGTGCTTCCTTTTCTGCCTGACTTTGAGAATTTCCAGAAGAATTTCCACTCATAGTTCCAGATGACCCCTGTGGATTTCCTTGTTGAGATTGAGGATTATCAAATCTTTCTGCAGGCGTCACAGCCCACGAAGGTTCGTAAGTTGAATGTGGCACACCATTTGCATCATAAGAAACTCCACAAAAACAATTTAAAGCCATAAAAATAAATAACAACGAAATTATTTTTCTTTTATCTTTCATAATCACTCCGCTTTATTTGTAAAAATTTTGAAAATTTTGAAAGTACAAATCAAATATGATTAGTTAAAATTACTTGTAAAAATTTTGTCTAATAATGAATAATCACCTTCTATTGTTGGAACATATCCATCAAAATCATTTACAAAATCAATTTGATTAGGAATTTTTCCTTTTACATATCCACTAGGATGATTAACACTTAAATAATTTCCTTCTATCAAAGTTGAAAAATAAACACCTACACTACCAATATCCCCATCAGAATTCCAATAATCAATAACAGCATTATTCCGTGCGTTAAAAAACATCTCTTTACAATTTATAATGTCTTCATTTACAACAGAAGTTTTTGAAAGTTCAGTCACAACAGAATCTACATCAATATAAATATCGCTATCAGAATCTTCGTAAAAAAATTGATTGGTGTTATAAATCAAAGAATTTTTTATTTCATCTCTTATTGATTCTGTTGTAATTGATTTTGATATTGATTCACAAAATTCATTAAACTTTTTACACATTTCCTGAATATTTTCTAAATTAACAACAGAAAACGCTGATTTTTTATATTTTTCATAAGAAGTTTTATATTGAACCATAAACGAATCAATAAGATTTAAAGTTGATTTTTCTTTTTCCAAAGAAAATAAATTAAAAACATCTTCATAGTTCATACCATTTATTCCAAGTAAACCTTCAACACCAAAGGAATACTTTGCAAAATCTCTTATTTGATAAAAAACTTCCATTTCGGCACCAAAGCAAGAATCAAATCCTATTAAATCTAATTTTTTCCCTTTCAAACCAGTCTGTAAACCTAGTTTCATTTGATTTAATGACATTCTTGTTTCAGATGTTAAGTCATAACAAAATCCTCGCCACCCTTCTCCATGTCCCCAAAATATTATGCCATAATGATTTGCAGGATAATTTTCGTAAACAAAATTTACACCTCGTGCTAAACTCATATAAGCAGACATATCTAATTCATTTTGATTTGTAACATTCAATCCCAATTCAACACATTCAATCTCCTCAGAAATAATTTCTTTAGCAGTTCCATCACTTCCAGTTTTCAACCTAAACAACTTTGTATTATTCCAATTTCCATTTGAAGAATCGTACGAAGAACATCTATCAAGCAAAACTAAAACAGTCACTTCCTTTGTATTCAACTTTGACTTTTCCATTTCTAGAAAATCTTCAATTGCAGCACTTTCCAAATTATTATCCGCGGACATATACATTAAAATTGTCCATTCACGCTCCAATGAATCAGGTTTTTCTATAATTTCTATATTGTTCTTTTCATCTTCATTGATATTTTCACTATCATTTTCTTTTGGATTTTCAATTTCATTTTTTTTATCAAAATTTTCTTCTTCATCAATTTCTCTGTTATCAGAATCTTCAGGTTGAACAGTTATAGGTAATTCTTTTTCCAAAATAACAGCATCTCCATCTGAAAAAAAATCACAACTCGATAAAAAAAACAAAAAACAAAAGCATATCAAACTATATTTTTTCATAAACATTCCCTCATATATTTAATACAAAAGTTTTGAACCAAATGGATCATTCCAAGTTGTTCCATCCGCATAAAAAATTTTGCTAATATATAGATAATCAATTGAATAAAGAATATCTTCAAACACATAAACATATTTATCTAAAGAAATACAATCTTCCAAAGTTCCATTTGCTGGAATATCACACCCAATATTTAACACAATATTATTTTTAATATTGGAGGTAGGTTCTCCATCTTCATCAAAAAGGAAAAACACAATAGTTATCCCTTTTATTTTTACATCCGATTTATTTTGAACCTTTAATTCCAATCCCATATATTCATAAATTTCTGAATCTTCGGTTAAAATATTTCCTTCAATTCCATAAGGAATTTTTTCGTTAGCAAATAAATTACAAGAAGTAAAAAATATTAAAAACAGATTTAAAAATAAACATACTTTTTTCATTTTCCCTCCAATTTCTTTTCTAAAGAAGAATAATCAAAGGAACAATTTTTCTTTTTTCCAAGTCTTTCCAATTCTATTCTTGCTTTTTTTATATCTCCCATTTTGTAAAATCCATAACTTTTATACAAACAACATAAATTATATAACTTTGAATGAACATCTATTTTCAAATTTCCAAGAAGAGAAATTCCTTTTTCAAATTGTTGATCTAAAAAAAAAGAATCAATTTTTGCAAAAATTTTTTCTTTAGAATTAATCTGAAAACAAAACACCTTTTTTCTATCAGAAAATAAAACATCTTTTATTTTTGTTATTTCATATTCATTTTTTTCAAAAACAAAGTCATAAAATCCACTTTGAATATCTTCAATAACAAAAATCCCACGATTATTTGTATAAGTATTTTTTAGAATTCCTCCTTTTTTCATAAGCACAAAGGCCCCCTCAACAGGATGATTATTTTCATCAATTAACAATCCACAAAATTCTGTATCTTCAGAAAATTTTGGAACAGTTTTACAAGATGAAAAAATCAAAACAAAAAAAATTAAACAAATTTTGAAAATACATAAATAGTTTTTTTTATACATAAAACCTCACTTCAATTTCTATTCATCAATAAATTTCTTTAAAATCTTGTTATCTGTAGATTTATAAAAAATAGTTATTGAACCATCTTTATTTTTTATTTCACCAATTTTGTTTTTTAATACATTTGAATCTTTCAAATTTTCACGTTTTTTCAAATTATTCTTTTTTCCTCCAGAACTTTTGTAATTTATTTTTTTCTCTTTTCCACTGTCTTGACTCATCTCTGCAAAAAATGCTTTTACATTCCGACCAACAAACTCACATATATTTTTGGATTTATTCTCAGTTAGAATAAACTCTACTGATTTTTTAAAACTGTTTTTTGCCACACCCATTGCAACTTCCAATAAAATCCCATCCTCCCCATTTTTTTTACAATTTACAGAAAATGATTTCAAAAGAGTTTTTTCTTTATGAAAAAAATTACCCAATTTCAAAAATAGATTTTCTTTCAAAAAAGAATCAAAATCCTTTTTATTCACTGTCAAATTGAATCTAAAAACACAAGGATTTACAGTTTCTTCTATTAATGAGCATTTATTTTCCAACAAAAGATTTCTAACATTCTTTATTATTTCGTTATTCTCTTTTTGATTTTCGTTTTCCAAACCTTCTATTACATTTTTCTTTTCATAAGTCAAATTAAAAGAAGGTTTATTTTCGTAATAATTTACATTAGAAATTTTTGATTCAGGAAGAGAATCCAACACAACTTCAGGAAACACAGAATTTACAGAAACATCAAATCTTTCATAAAAGTTAGAATATTCCCAGAAAAACGATTTTATTGCAGATTTATTACAGTTGATAATTTCAAAAAGACATTCACATTCATCATTTAATACAAAATTAAAATTATCAGGCAAAGTAATTTTTTCTTCTTCCAATTCAATTACAGTTTCTACAATGGAATTATTTTCCAAAGTATGATTTTTTTTATTTTTCACCATTTGAAAAAAAGAAAACATCACAATCAAAATTACAAATAAAATCAAAACTACAATTTTCTTCCAATTTTGTGATTGATAAAACAAAGGAATTTTTCTTTTATCTTCTGAAACAAATTGTCCCTTTGGATTTTGCAACTTATATTCTGCCAATTTCATTTTATCCATAACAAAAACTTTTGATTCTAATTTTCTATTTTTCAAAAAAGTCTTTGAACAAAATAAATAATCATCTGAAAAACAAGGATGCCTTTTTTCTAATTCTCCATACAAAAATTTATTTTTTTGCTTACCTAGAAAACTTCCAAAAGGAATGGGAATCCAATATGTTTCATAATCACTTTCTTTTACTACACACTTTCTATTTTTTCCACTCAAAGCAAAATCCTACAATAAAATCATTTCTCCAATCTGCAAAATACTTCACCTTCTGAACAACCACCAATCCACTTTCCATAAAAAAGTTCATCGCAGTTTTCAAAAGATTCGTCCATAAATTCATTTGCAGAAGCCCAGCCAATATAATCCAACTTCCATAATGCTCTACAAGTTTTTTGCCATTCTTCTAAGTTTTTAAAACCTTTCCCAGCGCAAGTATTTTTAAAACTTTCAGAAATAAATTTTGTACTTGAATATTCATTTTTTTTTGATTCACATACATTGGCAATTTTTCTATAACTCACAATTCCCGTACAAAATACAATTTCTAAAAAACAAAGAATGATATAAACTACAATTACTTCAACAAATCTCATTTTCCAATTTCAATCTCATTACTTATTTTCAATTCCATTTGCAAAACCTCAGATTTTTTTTTCCAATTTTGTAGTTCAGAAGCCTTTTTTTTTCCAAAGCCAACCATTACAATTTCAAGAAAAAACATCAAAAAAATGCAAAAAATTATTGATAACCTATTTCCAAGAAACAATATCATCTCCTTTTTCATCACTATCTTTTTTCTTATCTGCCCCGTAAGAAATTATGATATATGGCAAGGCTTGGGGTAAATCACTGGGGAAATTAGCATTTTCCGCATGGACATATTCATATTCATTCCCCCACGGATCGGTTCCCGGTTCACGCACAACGTAAGGTCCGTCCCAACTCTCCGGCACCGGATAGAGACTTGGTTTTTCCCATAATGATTTAATTCCTTGTTCTGTTGTTGGAAAACATCCGCAGTCAAGAAAATAGGTTTGAAGTGCGGCAGAAAATTCAGATATTTGATTTTTTGCGGCCGTTTGTTTTGCTCTTCTAATAAGCTTTGTTGCTGAAACTGTGCTTCCTGCTGTAAGAATTGCCCCAATC
>JAGARY010000319.1 GCA_017622055.1 Treponema sp.
CATCTATAGTGAGTGAATCTGTTGAATCTTCAATTGAGTTGTCTAATTCTATTTCTTCTGTTTGAACTCCGTTTGTAATGTTTGCAAGTTCATCATTAGTTAAAGTTGAGTCATTATCATCAAAAATTTTATTTTTATCTGTATTAAATACATCATTATCTTTAAACATATCAGAAAAATCTGAATCTTCAAAAATATTTGAATCATCTAAATCAGGTAAATCTGCAAAAGTATCATCATCTAGTGTTAAATCAATACTTTCTTCATTGTCTACATTGCGTTTTACCCAAACTCCATAACTATCAAGTTCTTTGTCTTTAGAATTATCCATAACTTAGTCCTCACTATATAAGTATTCTACATCATTATCGGAGAAAATGCCATAAAATATTAGTTTTTTTTTATTCTGATTTAGGGTTTAATACAAACCTTAAAAACGGCCGAGTCAAGGGCTTGAACGAAGTGTCCCTTGACCGGACGTATTTTTTACAATAATTTTATATTTTTGATTATTAAAATTGGTAAAAATGCCGATAATGAAGCATTATGAAAAGAGTGAAGTATTTATTGCCTTTAATTGTTTGTACATTTGTTTACGTTCTTGTTTCTATAACAGTTGGGCAAAGTAGTATAAATTGTTATCAAAATTTAAATTATCAAAAAAAATTAATTAGTAAACAGACTTCAAATCTTCAAAATATTAACAATGAATTAATCTTGGAATTAACTGCGTTAAAAAATGATAAAGATGTTATTGCTGCTTATGCCCGAAAATTGGATTATGTAAAAGAAGGTGAAAAGCTTGTAAAAATTAATGGTCTAAAACCTGCTCAAACTTCATTATACGATACAGGATCTGTTATTAAACACGAAGAAACTAAATTTTTATCTGAAAAAATGTGCAAGATTATTTCTGTTTTTTTTGGTATTTTATCTTTTATTTTAGTTTTTATGTTTGATACAAATAAAGATTTTTTATTAAAGAAAAAAGATAAAAAATCCTTTGTAGCAGGAGTTCCGGTATATGATTTGCCACAAATCTGATGATAATTCAGTTGAATTAGTAGCAGAATTTTTAAAAAATAATAAAGTTGTAATAATTCCTACAGATACAGTTTATGGTTTTTCTGCAATTGCTTGTGCAGATTCAGTTCAAAATGCTAAAAATCAAGATAAAATTAGAAAAATAAAGGGGAGAAGTGAAACAAAACCTTTTATTCATCTTATTTCAAATCCCCAAGATATTTTTAAATATACTAATCAAAATATTTCAAATGAAATTTTAAATTTTTGGCCTGGTCCTCTAACTGTTATTGTTTCAAATAAATCTGATGAAAAACAAACAATTGCATTGCGTTGTCCAAATGATGATTGGCTTAGAAAAGTGATTTCTTTATGTGGTGATGCAATTTTTTCTACATCTGTAAATTTAAGTGGATGTGATGTTTTAGAAGATGAACAAAGTATAATAGAAACTTTTGGTAATAAAGCAGATTTAATTGTTTTAGACGGCGATAAAAAGGGTGGTGTTCCTTCTACAATTGTAAAAATAAATGACAATTCTTTTGAAGTTATTCGTCAAGGTGCATTAAAAATTTAATTTTAAATTATAAAATGTTAAGATTTTCTTGTCCAAATTACATCAATTTCAGATGGTGTTGCGTTGTTGTCTTCTGTTAATGAAAGTGTTTGTTTTGTGCCTGTTAGGGTATTGTTGTCTGTTAATGTTAAAGTCCATTGAATTGGTTTTGCATTTTTTGCTGCTAATAAAGCAACGTTTCTTGGTAACTCTGGAAAGAAAGATGCGTTTTGATTTCCTTGTTGTGTAATAATAATTTTGTTTGTTGAATTTTTTGCTTCTATTTTGATGTTTATGTTCATTGAAGCACCGTTGTTATAAATAACAAAACCTCTGCCACTTCTCATTAAAACAACTTTGTTAACGTTTTTTTCTCCAAACCAAGTTCCTGCTAAAAAGTCAGTTGAAATTGAATTATTTAACGGTGAAGTTTGCTGTTTCTGTGGTGTTGTTGTGTCCGATGGAGAAACGAGTGATAAAAGTGTTTCTTGAAGTGTTGATTTTTGTTCCATTAGGATTTTATAAAATGATTCGTATTGTTTTTTTATAGCTTTTTCTGTAGTTGAATTTTGCAAATTAAAATTAGCGACCCAAGTTTCAGACTCCATTTGTTTGTTTATTTCAACAAAAAATGAAAAGGAATTACCAGAAAAATCATCTTTTTTTGGTGGTGTTGAAAATGTTGGTTCTGTTCTTTTATCTAAGATTGTGTAGTTTTGAAGTTCGCAAAGTTGAGTGTAGTATAAATCACTAATCATTTTTGCCATATTGGATTCTAAATTTGAAGCTTCAATTCCGTAATAATTAATTTCTATTATTTGATCTGAGGTCTGTCCAAATAAATTGGTTGCAAAAAAAAGAGAAAAAATAATTTTTAATAAAAATCTTCTTTTCTTCAAGCTTAAATCCTATATTTTGAATTCTCTTCTAGGATTTTTTATCCTCGAATCCTTTTAGAGAATTCTCTTTGAATATCTCTGTCTATATCTCTATTTTTAATTGTCTCTCGTTTGTCAAAGTCTTTTTTACCTTTACAAACTCCCAACGTTACTTTTACTCTTCCTTTTTTTAAATAAAAATTTAATGGAATTAGAGTATATCCTTTTTCTTCAACTTTTCTTGTTAATCTTTTAATTTCTTCTTTATGTAGTAATAATTTTTTAGGTCTATCTGGAGAATGGTTAAAAATCGACGAGAAAAAGTATTCTGAAATGTGAAAATTTTTTAGCCAAACTTCTCCGTTTATAATTTCGGCAAAACCATCAGGAAAAGAAATATTTCCGTTTTTAACAGATTTTACTTCTGTTCCTTGAAGTTCTAAACCGCATTCGTAGGTGTCTTCTATTGAGTAATTAAATCTTGCTTTTCTGTTTTCTGCTATATATTTTCTATCGTTACCCATACTATAATTATAAGATATACTGCTATTGCTTTCAAGATATTAATAATAATCTAAAATAAATATTAATTAATTTTTTTATTGGATATTATTAAAAAATGATTGTAAGTTAAATTGCTTTATGATAATTTAATTATAATAAATGAGGTTGTGTTTTGTCAAAAATAGATAGTCAATTTTCTTTTGTTGTAAGAAAACAAAAAAATCTTAAAGTTTTTTTTAATGTATTATTTGTAGTATTTTTAGTTTCTTTTGTAACTTTGTTATTAAATTTTGTAATTTTTCCTGTTAGACAAAAATCTATATCAATGACTCCAGATTTAGCAGAGAATTCTTTAGTTATGATGACAAAAATTAATCATAATTATGAAAGAGGGGATTTAATTTTAATAAAATCACAAAAAGAAAATTATTCGGAATCTTCCAATGTGGTGTTGGAATCACTTGTTAATTTTTTTACTGGACAACAACTATCTTTAGATCGCTCTTCTGATAATCCTGCTACAAATAAAAAAATAAGAAGAATTGTTGGAATGCCTGGAGATACTTTTTATATGCGAGATTATGTTTTGTATATAAAACCAAAAGGTGAAAAATATTTTTTAACAGAATTTGAAATTTCTCCAAAAAGTTATAATGTTACTTTTTTAATGCCTCCTTCTGATTGGGATTCATCGATTGGTGTTGCAGGTTCTTTTGAACAAATGACTTTAAAAGATGGTGAATATTTTGTTTTAAGTGATATGCGACTTTCTAGTGATGATTCAAGAATCTGGGGTGTTATTACAAAAGATGATATTGAAGGAAAAGCTTTGTTTTCTTATTTTCCATTAAATAAAATTAAGTTTTTTTAGTATAATTTTTTATTGTTAAATGAATTTTTCTTTGTACATTCACATTCCATTTTGTGTCTCTAAATGTTTGTATTGTGATTTTTATAGTGTTCCAAAAAATAAAATTTTAGAGTCCTATGTGGACTCTGTTATTACTGAATTAAGTTTTAGACTAAATGAATATAAAATAGATGGTGTTATAAATAAGCTTCAATCTGTGTATATTGGAGGAGGAACTCCGTCTCTTTTGACGAAAAATCAAATAAATAAACTTAATGATTTTTTTCTTTCAAAAAATGCTTTTACAGATGATTTTGAATTTACAATCGAAGTGAATCCTGATGATGTTTCAGAAAGTTTTATAGAATCTATAAATCAAACTTTAATTAATCGTATTTCCTGTGGTTTGCAATCTATGAATGATGATGTTTTACAATTTGTAAAACGTCGTGGTTCTGTTTCTGATAATAGTCGTGCTTTAGATTTGTTAAAATCACAATGGAAAAAAAACTTTTCTGTTGATTTAATTTGTGGTCTGCCTGGCGAAAGTGAGGAATCCTTTTTTTCTGGCCTAAATACAATTTTAAAATATATGCCAAATCATATTTCTATGTATTCATTGACAATTGAAGATTCAACTCCTTTGGGAAAAATGTTTAATTCTGGAAAAATTGAATATGATTTTGATTTTGCTGATAATCTTTGGTTAAAAGCAAAAGATTTTTTAGAAAAAAATGGGTACGACCAATATGAAGTTTCTAATTTTTCAAAAAAAGGATTTGAAAGTAAACATAATTTATCATATTGGAATCATCAGTCTTATTTAGGTGTGGGCTCTGGAGCAACAGGAACTGTTTATAATGATGATGGATCTGGAATTAGATGGACTAATACACAAAATATTGAAAGATATATTAATTTTTGGCAGGAAAAATCAAATAGTTTTAATATTGAAAAAAATGATGATATTCAAGAATTAGAACAAATTGATGTAGAAACTTCTAAAATTGAATTTTTTTTAATGGGATTACGAAAATTAAGTGGAATTACAACAAAAGAATATGAAAATATTTTTCACAAACCAATTGATGATAAAATAATCAAAGTTTTTAAAAAATGGGAACAAAAAAGTCTCTGCAAAATACAAAATGAACATAACGATTCTGTTAGATATTCACTTGGAAAGAATGGTATTTTGTTTTTAAATGCTTTTTTGGAAGAAATTGTTTAATTTTACTCTTGTTCTAATGGAATAATAATGCTGAATGTTGATCCAATACCTTTTTCTGAATCAACATTTATAGTCCAACCGTGGGTTGAAATGATGTTTTTTACAACAGAAAGTCCAATTCCCATACCTTTTTCCAAACGTGAATTTGTGCTTCTGAAGAATAAATCAAAAATATTTTTTAAATCCTCTTTTGCAATTCCACAACCAGAATCTTTCATAGCAAAAATTAAATTTGAGCCTTCGATGTGTAATTTTAATTGAATTGAGTCGCCATCTTTTGTATACCTTCTTGCGTTTGAAAATAAATTTTCTAAAGCTCTATGAAGTAATTGTTCGTTAAATGGTAATTCGATATTTTTTGAAACCAAATTTTCTGTTGTGATTTTTCTATTTATTAGTTCTCCATAAACAGAAACTTCTTTTAAGTAATCATTAAAGAAATTTGTTATAGATTTTTTTACCATTTTTTCACGAATATCAGAATTGTTTAATCTTGTGTAATTAATAAGTGTGTCAATCATTTCTTCTAATTGTGTAGTTTTTGTTTTAATTAATTGTAATGATTGCTTTATTTCTGATTTGTCAACAATAATGTCGTCAGCAATTGCTTCTGTGTAACCTTTTATTACAGCAACTGGAGTTCGTAAATCATGACTAATTCCCATAATAAATCTATTTTTTCTGTTTTCGGCTTCTAATAGGGAAACTCGCATTTTTTCTAGGTTATCTGAAATTGAAGTAATTTCGTTTTCGGACTCTTGATTTTTCTTTTTAATTTGTTCAGATAAATCTCCATTTGCAATTTGTTCCGTTTTTTCTTGTAAAAAATTAATTGATTCAAAAATTGATTTTGCAATAAAAATCAAAACTAAAATACAAATAAAAACTATTACTACTAAAAATAACTCAAAATTTAATACAATATTGTGAATTTTCTTAAAATTTCGTTTTGATCTGTCTATTCTAGAAATTAATAAAACATTTTTTTCGTTGATGTTTATTGCAGTAAATTGGTAAAAATATTCATTAGATGTTTTATTTGTATACTTCCAAATGTCGTCCATAGAAATTTTTGTGTTTGCTTCATATTCTGGCATAGTAGAGTAGATGATTGTGTCGTTGTTGTAAATTCCAATGGTTTGAATATGATGTGGAAGAAGTCTGATAGTGGTAATTAGCTCGTCCCATTCTTCTTTTGTTATATATTGGGTTTGAATTTTCTGAACTTCCTTTGTGCTTTTCATTAATAATCTTTGCTCGGAAGATGCATAATTGTGAAAAAAGATAAAAAAAGAACAAAAAAGAGGAATTGCTATGATTAATGAAGCAAGTAAAATAATTTGTTTTTTAATTGTCATTGTAAATTAAATACAAAAAATGTATCCCTTTCCAAAATCGGTTTTTATATATTCACATTCATTTGGATTTTTTTCAATCTTTTTTCTTAATCTTTGAATATATACGGCAACGGCTGTTATATCACCGTATTGAACCTTCCAAACATTCGAATAAATCTTTTCTGGTGAAAGTGACATATTTGGATTTTTTGCAAGAAACTCCAAAACTTCGTATTCTTTTGTTGATAAAGGAATTTTTTCCGTTCCTTTTTTTAAAACGCAACTATTTAGTAAAATTGTGTATTCACCAAAAGAAATTGTTTCTTCTGTTGATTGAGCATCTCTTCTAAGGTTTGCTTGTATTCTTGCAACTAAAACACTTGGCGAAAATGGCTTTGTAATAAATTCGTTTGCACCTATATTTAATCCTTTTATAATATCTTCGTCCGCATCTCTTGCAGAAAGAATCATTATGCTTTGTTGAGGAATATTATCATCTTTTTTAATTTTTTCTAAAAATTCAAAACCGCTCATGCCTGGTAAGTTTAAATCCAAAAGTATTAAATCTGGATTAGCTCCATTTTTTAATTCTTTAACTGCTTCTTCGGCATTGTAAAAAGCTTGGGTTTTGATGTTTGATTTTGATAGATATAAACATATAAGTTTTGAGATTGATTCTTCATCTTCTATTACAAATACAAATTTGTCTTCGTTGTTCATAAAAATATTATAATAATAGTTTAAAAAAAATATAACAATAAATTTATAGATAACGGAAATTTATTTATAAAAAAAATAACTATTAAATATTAATTAAGTTGAAAAAATAAAGAAATAGTATATAATTCTATGTATATTTGATTTTTATTTTTTATCAAAATTCTACACAAAGGATGAAAAGTAAATGATTGAAGTAATGCGGTTAGATGGGAAAATTTATTGGGTGAATCCGCATATGATTGAAAGTATGGAATCTACTCCTGATTTAACATTAACAATGTTATCTGGCAAAAAAATCATTGTAAAAAATTCCCCCGAAGAACTTATTGAAAAAATTATACAATATCGAAGAAATATCGGTGTTGAAAGGCAAGAGGTCTTATAATGGATATAGCTACAATATTGGGTATTGTTGGTGGTGCTGCCATGGTTGTCATGTCAGTATTAACTTCTGGCGGTACAATGGGTGGAATTATTGATATTCCATCTGTCTTCATGACTATTGGTGGTTCTTATTTTGCAATGTTTATTGCAGCTCCTTTAAAAAAATGTCTTGGTATGTTCAAAGTAATGGGACGTGCTTTTAAAATTCCAGATTTTGGAGAAAAGAACATTGTCATTAATATGCAAGCCTTATCTGAAAAGGCTCGTCGTGAAGGTATTCTTGCTTTGGAAGATGGTCTTGAAGATTTGGAAGATCCTTTTATGAAAATGGGATTGCGTCTTGTAGTTGACGGAACCGATGGAAATATTATTCGTTCTATTATGGAAAACGAAATGAACCAAGTTGAAGCTCGTCATATGGAATGGGTTGGTTTGTTAAATGCTTGGGCTGGATATGCTCC
>JAGARY010000320.1 GCA_017622055.1 Treponema sp.
TATTACTCAAGAGCAAGTTCCTTCTAACCGTGGTTATCCTGGAGATTTGTATAGCCAATTAGCAGCACGATACGAAAAAGCTGTAGACTTTGATGATGCAGGTTCTGTAACTGTTTTGGCTGTAACTACAATGCCTGGTGATGATGTTACACACCCAGTTCCAGATAACACAGGATACATTACAGAAGGTCAATACTATCTTAAAGGTGGACGCATTGAACCATTTGGTTCTCTTTCACGTCTTAAACAAAACGTAAACGGTGATACAAGAAAAGACCACCGTGCACTTATGGATGGTATGATTCGTCTTTATGCAAACTATAAAGACACATTGGAAAAGAAATCTATGGGATTTAACATGAGTAAGTGGGATGAAAAATTACTTACTTACGGTGTTAAGTTTGAAGAAGGAATGATGGATTTGTCTAAAAACATTCCATTGGAAGATGCTTTAGATTTAGGTTGGAAAATTTTAAGCGAATGTTTTGAACCAGAAGAAACAGGTCTTAAATCAACTTTAATCGAAGAATTTTGGCCAAATAATTAAGTTCTAATTTTAGAAAAAGGAAAGGATGGTTAAATGGCAAAAATTAAGCTGACAAAAAATGAGCTAAAGAATCAGAAAGACTCTCTTAAAATGTACAAAAGATATCTTCCAACTCTTTTGCTCAAAAAACAACAGCTTCAAACAGAAATTCGTTCCATAGATGCCAAAGCCAAAGAAGTAAGAGCTCAACGGGTTCAATTAGAAAAGGAATTTGATGATTGGATTGCCGTTTTTGGCGAAAAAGAAGCTTTTACTCCCGATATGGTAACAGTAAAAAATATTAAGAAAGGAACTGGAAACATTGCCGGTGTTACAATTCCAATTTATGAAGGTGCTGATTTTGGTCGTGGGGAATATGATTTGTATTCAACACCTTTGTGGATTGATATGGCTGCCGACAGAATGGAAAAAGCTCTTTCTTTAGATTTAGAAGCCGAAGTTTTGGATGAACAAGTTCGTTTGCTTTCTCAAGAACTAAAAACAACTACACAGCGTGTTAATCTTTTTGAAAAAGTAAAAATTCCAGAAACAAAGGCTAATATCAAAAAAATTACTGTTTATCTTGGTGATGAACAAGTTGCTGCTGTTGTGCGAAGTAAAATCTCTAAAAAGAAACTTCAAGCAAAAATAAATGAAGAAGTGGAGGCTAAATAATGATTGAACAAATGAATAAAGTCTCTATTGTTCTTCTAAATAAAGAAAAAGAGGCTGCATTAAAAAGTCTTAGAAAAATTGGTTTAGTTCATCTTGAAAAAATTGAAGGTTCAAGTGAAAAACTTAACGCGTTTAAAGAATATTCAAACAATGCAATTATTAGTGAAAGTATTTTATCTGAATTAAAACTTCCAAAACAATCAAAACTTGTTATGGAAGAACTTTCAAAAGAACAAGTTGCAGAACTTTGTAATGAAATTGTTGAAAAATCTGAACGCAAAAAGCAATTGCTTGAAGAAATTTCTTCTGATGCAACTGAATTAGAAAGATTTTCTAAATGGGGAAGCGTTTTACTTGAAGATTTTGATTATTTAAAATCAAAAGATATTCAATTAAAATTGTATGAAATTTCTGCAGATAAATATGCTCAAATTGACGAAAGCATTCAAACAATTCTTGTTAATAATGACAAAAAATCTGTACGATTTTTGATTATTAATGGTGGGGAAGGTAGACCAGAAAAACTTTTGCCAGAAGCTTTTGAAGTTCCATTCCCAAGAATGTCTACAAATCAATTGGAACAAGAAATTGAAAAAGACAATGCAGAAATTAATCAGATTGATGCGTATTTTGTAGAAAAAGCAAAATATATTCCAAACATTAAGAAATTCAAAAAAGAATTAGAAAAGGATATTGAATTTGAAAATATTAATGCAGGAATGGCTCACGAAAATGAAAAGTCAGAAACAGATTTGGCTTGGATTAGTGGCTATGTTCCTACAGATAATATTGAAGAATTTTCTGCAAAGTGTAAAGAAAATCAGTGGGCATTTGCAATTTCAGATCCAGAAGATAATGACATTGAAGTTCCTACAAAACTTAAAAACAATAAACTTGTAAGTTTGATTTATCCTTTAAGTGATTTCTTGGGAACAGTTCCTGGTTATCATGAATATGATATTTCATCTTGGTTTTTGATTTTCTTTGCAATATTCTTTGGAATGATTTTTGGTGATGGTGGATACGGAATTCTTTTAACTGTTGTTGTTTTGGCTATTATGCTAAAAAATAAACTTTCTGGAAAGAAAAATCCTCCACTTATGCTATTGGGCTTAATTTTAGGAATTGCCACAATGATTTGGGGTACAGTAACTTGTACATGGTTTGGACTAACTCCAGAACAACTTCCAGATTGGATAAAAGCAATTTCTATTCCAGCAATTTCTTCTGCATATCCAAAAGGACCTGGGGAACTTTCTACAGACCAAAACTTGCAAATATTCTGTTTTAGTCTTGCATTAATTCAACTTACTGTGGCACATGTAAAAGGAATGGCAAGAAACAGAAAATCTTTGAAGTTCTTTGGAGAATTAGGTTCAATGTTACAACTTTGGGGAATGTTTTATGTAGTTCTTTCTTTAGTTGTAAGTTCTGAATTCTTTGCAATTGGAAAAGTTGTTTATGGAATTCCAATTGGACTTGTTTCTATTGGATTAATTGCAGTTGGCTTTATTTTAAGCTTTATATTTGCAAATTATGAAGGAAGTGTTTTAGCTTCTGTTTTGGAAAGTTGTAAAGGAATAATTACAGTTTTATTAGGTGTTGTAAACATCTTCTCTGATATTATTTCTTATATTCGTCTTTGGGCTGTTGGACTTGCAGGAGCTGCAATTTCAAATACAGTAAACACTATGGCTGGACCTTTGTTTGGTCATGCGTTGCTTTTTGTTTTTGCACTTTTGTTATGTGTTGGTGGCCACGGATTGAATATGATATTAAATCTTCTTTCTGTAATTGTTCATGGTGTTCGCTTGAATACACTTGAATTTTCAAGTCACTTGGGAATGTCATGGTCTGGAATTAAATATGCTCCCTTTGCTGAAGCGGAGTCAAAATAAAAAAAAATAGTTTGCATTGCAAACAAAACACAGCCCGCTAGCGGGCTTAAATAAAATGATATGCTAAAAATTGCTTTCGCAATTTTTTTAACGCATTTCAATAAAACACAGCCCGCCAGCGGGCTTACACAGGATGATATGCTAAAAATTGCTTGCGCAATTTTTAAAAGTCGCTGCAAGCAGCTTACCAAGTTTCTTGCAGAAACTTGCGCATTTCTATAAAACAACGCTCGCTCCGCGAGCTTAAATAAGATGATATGCTAAAAATTGCTTACGCAATTTTTTTAACGCATTTCAATAAAACACAGCCCGCCAGCGGGCTTGCATAGGAGTAAATTATGAATTTTGGTATGTTAGGTGCTGCTCTTTGTATGGGTATTGTTGCTATTGGATCTGCAATTGGTATTGGAATTGCTGGACAAGGTGCTATTGGTGCTTGGAAACGTTGTTACATTAACAATAAACCAGCTCCATTTATTTTAACTGTATTTGCAGGTGCTCCTCTTACACAGACACTTTATGGTTTTCTTTTGACAAAAAGAATGGTAACTTCAGCAGCTGATCCATGGCAATTGCTTGGGCTTGGTATTGCGTCTGGTTTGGCTATGTGTTTTTCTGCTATTGCACAAGGTAAAGCTGGTGCTGCAGGTTCGGATGCATTGGGAGAAACAGGAAAAGGTTTTGCTCAATACATCATGGTTGTAGGTCTTTGTGAAACTGTTGCGTTGTTTGCTATGGCATTCTCTTTCAGTTTCTGTTAATAAAGAATGTAACAAGGATAGTAGGGGAAATTGCGAAGCAATTTGTCCGGAGCGTAGCGAAGGACTGGAGCGAATAGCGGAACCCCGAATAGCCTGTTTTTTGTTTTTGCACTTGCAAAAACAAAAAGTTGCCCAACTAAAAATCCAAAAATGTCATTGTTTTGTGATGTTTTTGGATTTTTTTGTTTTAACTTAAATTTTTCTATACTGGTTTTATTGTTTAAATTTTCTGTTGATTATGTTATAATTTTTATATGACAAAAGAAGTTTTGATTGGCGGAAAAGGTACTACAAAAAAAATTATTATTGGTGGAAATAATCCAGTTTCTGTTCAAACAATGTGGAAAGATGGAATTGTTGATGTTTGCGAAAATCCGTCTAAATTAGATTCTATTCTTAAAGAAATAAATAATTTACAAATGCTTGGCTGCGATATTATTCGTTTTGCTGTACCAGATATTCCTAGTGCAAAAGCTTTGTGCGAAATTGCGGCTAGAACTTCAATGCCATTGGTTGCAGACATCCATTTTGATTATAAATTGGCCTTGGAATGTTTAAAAGGCAATGTTGCTAAAATTAGAATTAATCCTGGTAATATTGGTAGTTTTGAAAATACAAAAACTGTTGTGGAACATTGCCGCGATAAGGGTGTGGCAATTAGAATTGGAATAAATTCTGGAAGTTTACCAAAAGATTTACAAGAAGAAATTGCGTGTGGTAAAATTTCTAGAGCCCAAGGCCTGTGTGAAACTGCTGTTAGAGAGGCGGAAATTTTTGATAAATTAAATTTTGATCAATTCATTGTTAGTATGAAATCTTCGGATGTTCAAGAAACTATTGAATGTAATGAATTTTATGCTAAAAAATATAATAATCCACTTCATTTGGGTGTTACAGAAGCGGGACCTTTAATTGGTGGTGTTGTAAAATCTTCTATTGCTTTTTCAAAATTATTAAATGAAGGAATTGGAGACACAATTCGGGTTAGTTTATCTTCTCTTGCAGAAAATGAAGTTATTGCTGGAGTGAATATTTTAAAAGAATGTGGAAAAAGATTGGGTGGGGTTACTTTAGTAAGTTGTCCTCGTTGTGGAAGAATTGGTTTTGATGTTCATGCTTTTGTAGACCGATGGCAAAATAAATTACTTTCTATGAAAAAAGATATTACTGTGGCTGTGATGGGATGTGTTGTAAATGGTCCTGGAGAAGGAAAGCATGCTGATATAGGGATTGCTGGCGGAAAAGATAAAGTAATTATTTTTAAGAAAGGTCAAATTGTTCGTACAGTAGATGAAAAAGATGCCGATAAAGTATTTGAAGAGGAATTAAATTCGTTATAATTATGAAGAAATCTTTTGTTTTATTATTTTTTACTTTTTTTGCATTAAATGTTTTTTCTGTTGATTTGATTAATGAAGATAGTGTTCAATCTTATAGAGATGCAAAATCATTTTTTTTGAATAAAGAATATGGAAAGGCGCTTGATAAATGTGAAGAAGCAATTACTTTTAGAAAAGAAAATGTTTTAGAAGAAGTTTCTATTATTACTGAAGCTCTAAAACCAAAACAAGTTCAGCGAGCGGGAGATGATTTATCTGCTGTTTTGAAAGTTCTTAACGAAAGAAATGAAAAAAGACCAATTTCTGTTATTAATAAATACATAAAGTTAAAAGGTGAAGATTATTTTGAAAATTCAATTTCAAAATTAATTTCCCATATTCAACAAAAATAACATTATCCTGAAGTTTATAAATTAATTGGTGATATTTATAAACTTGAAGGGGAATATAAATTTGCTGAAGATTATTACAAAAAAGCATTGGATAATAGCAATGTTTTGAATATTCCAAATGATAGATTTGAACTTTTGTATTCTTTAGCAGAAATTAGCGAAATAAATGAAGATTATAAACGAATGGAAATTCGTTTGTTGAACATTTTAACTGATGATAGTACATACAAAAATAAAGCTCTATCTAAAGCCTTATTAAATACTGTTGTTTCAAATAAAAAAGATTGTTTTGAAAAGTTTTTTGAATTGTACAGAGGCAACAATTATTTTTCATTAAAAGCTTATTCAAAGTTATCTGATTATTATTATTCAATTCAAGATTATGATAAAGCATTTAATTTTTGTGCTTTAAATGTAATAACAAGTATAACAAAAATTCAGGAAGTTATTTCAAGTAGAGATATTATTTTTGAATTTAAGAATATAGAAAATCTTTTGTATCATGTTCAATATTATGATGATATTATAAAATGGGGTAATGATAACGAGATTTGGTCTAGTTTTAATCTACTTGCAAAAATTACTAAAGAACTTGGAAATATAGATTTTACAGAAAAACTATTAAAAGTATTAGCACAGTTTTCTCCAGAAGAATACTGGAGAAAAGAAGCTGTTTTGCAATTGTCCTATTTGTCTGCTGAATAAGTTTTTGATTCTTTTAGTAGTGTAAGCCAATTCCGAAAGAGAATTCGTATAAACTTACGTCTGAGCGCCAAGACGTATCTACTATGTTTAGTAATCTTCCCATATCTACTCCCAAGCAACCTCTAACTGTAAAACTTGACCATTTTAGTGGATAAACAAGTAATTCTAAACCAGCAGTGTAAAAACCGTCTCTTGGATGGAAAAATCTTTTAGTGTATCTGTTATAACCAAGGGAAATATCAATAAATGGTGAAACTTGAAGTTCAAAATTAAAGTATTTGAAGAATGATTTTGTGAAATTTGTAGTAAAGAGACTAATTGGAAAGTCAAAACAAAGATTAATTGCTGTAAATGAACTTAAAGCTTTTTCAGAAGAAAAAAGGTCTGTGTTTTCATTGAAAAATTGTTCGTCACGAATACCACGAAGGTAATTTCCGTATTTTTCTCCGTAGTAGAATTTGTTATTTTCTAATGGAATGTATACAAAACCATACAATTTAGTATTAATTCCTAAGCGTTTTAAGAACCAATTTGATGAATTTTTGAAATTCCAGTGGGAATTAATTTCTAAGTTTATGTATGGAATA
>JAGARY010000321.1 GCA_017622055.1 Treponema sp.
AAAGATTTTTTGATTGTTTCTTTAAAATCAGAAACTTCAGATGTTAACATTCCAATTGAAACAATTGCAAAAGTGTCTCCGCTGTATCTTGCTAAAAAACACTTTTTTGAACTACAAAGTTTTCTAAGTTTTGCTGCAATATCACAAATTAAAATATCACCTTCAACGTGTCCAAAATTATCATTCAGTTTTTTAAAGTTTAAAACATCAATTAAAATTAAACTAATTGGTTCGCGGTTTTCTGGAAATTGCAAAATAATATCATCTAAATATTTTTCTAAAGAAAATCTGTTGTTTAAGTTTGAAAGCGCATCTCTTGTAATTTTTTGTTGCTGAATATTTACATAAACACAAGTTAAAGCTAAAACAATACAAAGCTGTGAAATTGACAAATTTGTGTGATCAAAAACTTTGTAAGCAATTGCAATCAATGGAATAAAAGAAAAACATGCAACAATTACATATCGTTTTTTTTCTGCAATAGAAACTTTTTTTCTAAGAGAAATCAATGCACAAAGAATAACTAATACTAAATAAAAACAAGATGTTAAAATGTAAAGCCAAGGTTGGGTTCCTTTTTCGTAAAAGTTGTTATCATCAATGTAGAAAATCCAGTTTGTAATAAATGATGTGGCAATTAATGCAATAAAAGCAACCAAAGGAATCAAAACTAAAATATTGTGAATTAAGGAAAAGTTTTTCTTTGGATTTGTTAATCTTTCGTAATAGCAAAACCACTTAAAACTGCACATTGTAGTTGCTGCGGCAGAAATTCCACACAAAACATAGTTTACAATAAAGGCACCTTCAAAAATCCTTCCGTCCAAAATATTCCATGCAATTTGTGACACAAACAAAATATAGGCATAATGGAAAACACTTCTAAAAGCTTTTTGTTCGCTTGAATTTTCCCCAGCCAAAAAAGTTGATTCCAACAAAATTAAAAAAACTAAACTAAAAACGTACATTAAAATATTAATTTGATATACCATAATTTTTCCTTTTTCTATAAAATCACTTCTTGAATTAAAGCAGAAATTTCCTTTTCAAAAACTTCATCATTTTTAATCTTTTTGATTAAGCTTTCTTTTGAATATTTTTTCTTTGGATAAATAATTATATACGATTTATCGCCTTTTTGCAGATAATTTTTTTCGCCAAATTCTGTGTATCTTGTTGCTCCAATTGAAATCATAATTTTTGATGGAAAATCTGATTGAACCAAATAATCGTAGATTTTTTCTGCAGGACCTTCATCTTGTTGATTATTGATTTTTTCGATTAGCCAATTTATTAATTTTTCATAAATGTAGCTGTAATCTTTAATTGCAGAATCTTCTCCATATTCAAAAATTTCATTATTTCTTTTTATAAAAGAAGCAATATTGTAATTGTCTAAAATACTTCCAGGTTCAAAAGTGTCTACATCAATTAAATTGTTTGAAAGCCCTTTTGAAGATTTTCCCCAATTCTTTTTTTGACTGATTTTTTTTGCACCTGGTTTTCTAATTGAACAGTCGTTGGAAGCACCAAAACAAATTGGTTTAAGTGATTTTAGTTTTTGATTTTCCCAAGTTGCGTCAAAAATTAAAGCACATTCAGGTTCCACTTGGATATTTTCTTCGTTTTGAGGAAAGATGATTTTGTCTTGATCAAATGGAAAGGCTAAAAGATTTTCTGGAACTTTAGCCAATTCTTCATTTTTGATTTTGCCTTTTGAGTCAATTGATTTTAGCGGAATGTAAGTTGGAAAAATTGCTTTTGGAGCGTTTTGTTCCGCAGTTTTTACATTTGCAAAATCTACCGCTTCTCCAGCTTGTTCCAAATGACCTGTAAAATTGCCAGCCACACCAAAAGATGGAATTTTCCCTGCAAAAAAGTCTGATATTATGGATTGCTTCGTCGCTTCGCTCCTCGCAATGACA
>JAGARY010000322.1 GCA_017622055.1 Treponema sp.
ACAGAATTTAAATATTACATAAATAATTTTGTCGGAAAACCGACAAAATTATTATTTAGAGTTTAATACAAACCTAAAAACGGCCAATTAAAGGGCTTGCACGAAGTGACCTTTGACCAAACGTATTTGGGATTATCTAATATCAACTATCTTTATTCCAAGTATTGTTTATACTTTTCCATAAAATCAGCGTAGTCATCTTTTTCTGTAATCCAAACAATTACAAAATATTCATTAATTCCCAAACGATTATAAGCTTCAAGCCTGTGATTTCCATCATTAAGTTCAAATTCACCGTTGTAATAAGAAACAATTAAAGGTGGCAAATCTGTTTTATTTTTTATAACATCCATCAAAGACAAAACTTTATTTTCAAAAGGTTCGGCGGGAATCTGCCATTTTAACCCATCTTCCGGACCACAACATCTTTTAAAAAAAGAAAGTGGCATTTTTACAGGACCAAGAAAATATCTGTCAAAAAGTTTTAATCCATCAGAAAATTCTTTATTATGCCCATCGCTACATAAATATTCATGAATCCATTTTTCTAATTTTCCATTTGCCGCGTAAGCTTTAGCCGAAGATAACGTTGCTTTATAATCCATAATCAAAACCTCCTTTTTGGAATAAGCAATTTTTTTGATTGTTTCATAAGAAAGACAATATTCTTCAGCTAATTGATCAAAAGTAACTCCATTTCTGAATTTTAATTGAATATCATAATTTCGCTTTTGCAATATTTTTTTATATCCAGAAACTTCCCCCCAATCTTTTTTCTTTTCCATAGAAGGAATATAAATCAATTCACCAGAAACATATTTTTGAATCTGCTTTAGCAATCTTTCTGGAAAAATATCTTTTCCATTTTTATACTGCATATTTTTCTCCAATTTATCTTCTTATAAAACTTAAGATTTTGTTGCAACATTCATCTTACTTGCAAGTATAAATTAAAGTTACAAAAATAGATATTCCCATTATGTTTTAAGAAGAATTTGACATAGAGAAAAGAAAGAAAATAGAAAAAGGGAAATCTTAAATAAAAGAAAAGACACAAACTAATTTATACTTTTTAACTAAGTTTTTATTCTGAAAATCGTACCACAATTTTTCTTCAATTTCTGACCCAGCTTCAATTCCTTCACTAATTTTGTTTATAGAAGTTGCAACATCACTCAGCATAAGTGAATCAGAATCCTGTTTTTCCAAGGACCAAATCAAATTAGTTTTTTTGGAATTATCTTTTGTTAATTTTTGTTTTAGTTTTTCAGAAATTAATTCAGTAACATCATTAATTGAATCACCTTCTGCAGAAATAACATAACACAAATTATCATTTTTTGATTTTAACAAAATCCAGTCAGAAGGCTCACCATGAATTTCACCACTTTTTGTTCCATAACAAGCTTCTACAAGATCTTCAAATTGAGTTTCAGTTAAATTTTCAAAAACCAAATCAAACTGATTTTTTAACTCAACAAATTTTTTATCTATAAAAGAAATTGATTTTTTGCAAACACCAATAACAACAGCATTCTGTTGTGCGTATTCATTAGTCAATTGTATGATTTTTTCACTCTTAACAGAATCTGAAAAATAAAAAAGAACAAAATCATTAGATTCATATTCTTTTGAAAAAATCTCTACAATTAAAATATCATCATTGCATTTTCGAATGATTTCATAAATAGGTTCATTTCTTAAATAAATTGAATCTATTTCTTCATATTCTATATTCATTTTCTTCTCCTGTTTTTTTTATGATATCACATTTTATAATTTTTGACTCAAATTAGTGACTAATAATTTTATTTCAATTAGTTCAACTAAACAATTAATGAGCTTTTATCCATTCAATGTGTGAAAGCCCCCAAGTTGCCCAATCTCTGTCTGTCATTTGCCACCACAATCCAATTTCTGCCAGCTTTGCTTCAATTTCTTCAATTGATTTTTTACCGATATTTCTCATTTTAGAAATATTTTCTTTTGATAATGCTGTTAGTTCACAAAGAGTTTTAATATTCATTCGCCCCATGCAATTGTTGCATCTAACAGAAAGTTCCAAGTTTTTTACATCCCAATCCATAACTTGTCTAATTGTTCTCATAAAAATCATCCTCTTTAGATTTATTCTGTCGTAAAATTCAACAGATTTTTTTTGCCGGCAAGAATTAAGATAAATCCGAACTTTGAATTTATCAAGTATTGGGCTTGACATTTTAAAGATTAAAATACTATATTAAATAATAGTGATAATTTATGAACAATCTAACACACAAATTTGCAACAGAAACAGGATTTTCTTCCATAAGAATTCAAAAACTAATGGATAAAAGCATTTTCCCAGAAGAAAAATTTGAAAATGAAAAAAAAGAAAAAATCTATAAGGAAGCAAAATATTATCACAAAGCACAAAAAGGTCTTTTAAGAATTTCAAAATATCAATTTAAC
>JAGARY010000323.1 GCA_017622055.1 Treponema sp.
ACCTGAAACAGCTCCAACACCTGCCATTGCAGCAGCACCTGCAACGGTTCCTATAATAGGAATAACAGCCGTACCACCATCGCACCAGTTCCAGCACCAACTGCAATTGCACTTCCAAGTCCAGACCAAGAAAAACTTCCCCCATTAACATAATACAATTCATCTGCATCCATTACTGAAAAACCACTTTCTTTTGGTTTATAAAAAATCTAAAAGCATAATTTCCTCCGTTATTAATCTTATTCAGCTATAATTAGTGTATTCTTTTTGAAATCAATTTGTACAATTTTATCCTTAAATAGAGGATATCCCGCCGAAGAAAAAGAAGACAACAATCTTCTTGCAGAAATAGACGCTTTTGAAAAAATAAAATCATTATATACAGCTCTTACATCTTTATAGATGTTACCCCCATAATAAAAAGTTGGAAGTTTTACTGTTTTGAAACGATTTGCTTTTTTATAATCATTATTCAAAAGATTAAAAATAAAATCTTCTGATGGATAAATTGATTTTTCGTTATCGTAATTACTTCGTAAAGCGATTATTTCATTTCCAGTATCAAATAAGAAAAATTCTTTTCTATTTTCTATTTGCATTGTCATAAAATATAAAGGAGCATGGCCTCGTACCGAAACAGGAATCAAAGGCTCCTCTTTTCCTTCAACCATCATAGGTAAAAATAAGATTTCTCTCGCTTTATAATCAAAAGAAACAACATCAGCTTTTTGACTCAAAAATGGAATTCCTAGGACTCCATCATATTCTGTATTTTTATCATCAAATTCAGCAATAAATTTTATTGTGCCTATTTTTCCACCACTAAGTTTGATTGTATCAAATTCTTCTTTGGGAAGATAAGGAAGTAGTTTTTTAATGCCTTTATATATAAAAAAGTTTGCATTTGCTCCAGTATCAACCAAAAAATTTAATACTAAATCATTAATTTTAATTTTTACAATTGGCCTTTCATTTGAAAAATAGAATTGAAATTTATCATCATCAAAAGAATTATAGGAAAGATTTTCTTCCATAACAGTGCTAGCACAATTTGTAAAAATAATCTGAATAAATATAAATACAAATATTTTAAATATTTTTTTCATCTTACCTCCATACTAGACAAGATGAAAAAAATCAAATTGTCTAGTATAACTTATTTAACTAATTCTTCTTCCCAGATACAGATATACCTATTTTAGTAGATACAGACCCTTTCGATTTACCAGTTGATTCATCAAATTCAACTTTACCTTCTAGACTTACATCTAATTTATATTCTTGTGAATTATCATTTTGATTATTGTTTTCCCCTTCTTCAACTCCACCATTAATAAAAAATAATTCATCTGCTGTCAAAACAGAGAATCCACTTGCTTGTTCGTCACAACAAAAACTCCTTTTTTTATCCTTCAACGAAGGATTATTTTCTTACAAAATATGTTGCATTAAAAATTACATACGTCCCAAAACAGCTATTAATCCAACTAAAATTGTAACATCCATACTTGCTGTTACAAAAAAAGCAGGTTTAAAATTATTTGTATTTTCAAAAGCTGCCCCAACTTGTAAAGAAAGTACTTTTGGAATAAAAATATACTTCTCGGGATTAATAATTTCGTCAATTAATGGTGAAGTCCATGATATTTCTACGACAGGTTTAAATACAAAACGTTTTATATCAAATGCAGAAAGTGCATTCATTCTAACGTAAGTTTCTAGCAAAAAATGATTATTTAATTGCTTTAACCATCCAAAATTTGCATTAAAAAACGAAATATCAGATAAAGCCCAATTTTGAGTATAACCTTCGTGTTTATAATCCGAAAGTTGATATTTAAACTGCATTTCAAAAGGTGAAATAGAGGCAAAAAGTGCTGTTTTTTCACCAACTACATACATTTCTGGCAAAATTAATGTTGGCTTAAAAGAAGATTCTACATCATTAAAAACGCCAGTAATAGCCAATTCTCCAAAATCACATAAAATTTTTGGTTTTGCAGATAATGAAAAGACACTTAAAATTAATATTGTAAAAATAAATATCTTTTTCCTTCTTTTACCATCTTTTTCTACAATGCAATTATTCAATCCTAAACTCCATTTTTTCAAAATCTAGTTGAATAACATGATTTTGAAAAATTTGATTATCTATAATATTAATTTTTTTTACAAACGATTTTCCAGCTTCCGTAGACCTAACTTTTTCTTCGTCAAAAAAATAACCTATTACATTTTCTGAATATTTTCCAATTCGAAGAGAAACTTCTATTTGAGATTCTTCAATTTTATATACAGGATTATTAATATCTCCTTCCATAATCGTTTCTCCTTTTATTTTCTATCTTTTTATTCTAAAAACCTTATTTTCATAATCCAACTGAATAATTTTATCTTTAAAAAATGGAAATCCTAACAAAGAGTACTCCGTAAGTCTTCCTCTAGCTTCATCGGTCATTTTTATTCTTGAATCTGATCCTAACATTCCAAGTATTTTTTTATATTTTATTTTCCCAATTTTTATTTCCTTAACAGAGTAATTTACTGGTTCTGTTATTTTCACTTTACGTTTTTTTAATTCTTCAATTTTTTCTTTTGTAATATGATTATAATTACATGTTTTTTCCATAAACGAAGAACGAATAATAAAACAATCAGAACCTGTATCAATAAGACCAATTTCTTTTATATCACTACATAAGAACTCAATAAAACATAAACCATCCTCATCAATCATCATTGGAACTGATTCACCTTTAATTTTTTCTCCATTAAAAACAATAACTTTGTTTTTATAATCAATTATGACATTAGAAAACTTTTGAAAACAATCTTCTCCAATAATTCCATCAAAAGGTGTAATTTCAGTATTTGTAAAAAAGAGCGGTATACTTTTCTTTTCATCACTATACGACGGAAAAATCCAATATCCTACAGGTTGAAGAAATATATTAATATTTTTATCTTTGGGTATTTCCTCTGTTTGATTTAATATTTTCTCATAATTATCATAGAATAAATCACACAATCCTGTTCTT
The DNA here is from genome assembly GCA_017622055.1 of Treponema sp. GTDB lineage: Bacteria > Spirochaetota > Spirochaetia > Treponematales > Treponemataceae > Treponema_D. The sequence goes on from JAGARY010000323.1 coordinate 3,039, forward strand.
CCTACAAAAGAAAAATTCGCTCCTGTGTCCAACAATAAAAAGGAATTTTTGATTTTTATAACTGGATAACACCCTGATTGTGTATAATTTAACGTAAAAGGTAAAATAGCAATGCAATTATCATAAGGAACTTCTCTTGTTGAAAAATCTTTTTCGTAATCTGTATTACTATTTTCTTGTTTTATTAATGTAGTACAAGATGTAGTAAAAAAAGTGGAAAATACAATGATTAAAAAAAATTGCGTCATCTTCATAGTTTTCATTAACCTTATCATTAATTAAAAATTCATATTTGTAAATCTTAAGTGGCTAAAAGTATCCGAAGTTACGGCGTAACTTCGGATACTTTGATTTCGATTTTACAATTAAAAAAAAGTGAAACAAATTCTACTAAAGCTTTTGAGCATAGAGTACCTTAACAGGACGTATTTTATATAATTCAAGCATTTTCTTTTCTTTACAAACAAACAATATAGTTATACAATTTTTGTATGCAAAAAAAGAATTTTCTAAAAAAATTACAACCTATACAATATTTATCAGTTGGTGGATTCTTTTTTTTATTGATTGCTTCGTTGTGTAGTATTTTTATGCAAGAAGAATGGTCTGGAACAACTCTTATCCCCTACTATCAAATTGTTATTCCTGCAACGAATATTATTTCTACAATTTTTTGTGTTTTCATTTTCATTTTTCCTGAAAAACACTTTTTTCTATATTTTGTTCTTCTTTTCCAAGCTGTATTCACTTCTTTAACAGGATATGAGAGTCTAGGTGTTTTTTTATTTTCTTTGTGTATCACTCTTATCGTTTTAAATGTTTCTTTACCACTAAAAAAGCAAAAATTTATAATTCCTTTGTTATATTTGATGTTCACGTTTACATTACTTGGGAGTATTCCTTATGGAAAAGAACGTTTTTTTATGGCTGTATGATGTACATATTTTTTTGCATCTGCATTTTATTGCATTGTATTAACCTATAAGAGAAAGTTTAAAACTATCCTTCCAATAATTCAAAAAGAACTTTTTATTTCACACGATATTTCTCTTCCAAATTCTGGTGAAAAATTAAACCTAAATCAATTTGCTATTACAGACCGTCAAAAACGCATTTTATACGAAGTTGTTGCTAATAACAAATCTTATGGCGAAGTTACACTAAGTACAAAATTAACACTTCCTCTTGTAAAAAAAGAAATGGCTGCAATTATTCAATATTTTGGCTGCAAAAATGTAAATTCATTAAAATTAGTTTTGGGTCAATATGTAATAACGCTATAATATTAAATTTTTTTCTCTGAATATTCCTATTTTTTTCATTTTTTGCCTCAAAAACACATCTCTTTACTTAAAAGATGGTACAACAAAAACAATATTTAATTCTCAAGCATATGATAAAGAAAAATCTATAGAAATTTCTGCTTTCTTAAAGTATATTAATACTAAGGTTCCAACAACCGATTTTACAAAAAGACTAAACACCCTTGTTGAAGAATCTAAAATCAACAACAAATTTAGGAACGATTATTTGGCCATGAATTTACATGGCAGAGACATCAGAAGAATTGCATTACAAGAAGGAATCTCTCAAGGTGAACATCAAAAAGCAATTGAAACCGCGAAAAAATTAATAGAATATGGTGATTCTGCGGAAAAAATTGCATTGGTTACTGGGCTTTCACAAGAAACCATTGTTCAGCTGCAAAATGAAATAGCACAACAGTAATTACAAACTTACGGCTACCTACTGCGTAAGGGATTGTAGCACCTGCGTAGCAGTCCTGCTGGAAAGTTTGGAACAAACTTTAGCAAGCGTTCAGCGCAGCTACCAGCAGGATGAGCCGCGGTTAGTCGGCGAAGTGCGAAAAGCCCGGTTTTTTTGCAAAGCAAAAAAATACGCCCACATATTTATTATTTTCTTTTGTTTTATTATACTGAACATAAATCGTTATTTTTGTGAGGTAAAAGTATGCGTATAGAAACAAAAGTGCTTCATTCTGGATACAAGCCAGAAAATGGTGGACCAAGTCAGGTTCCAATTGTTCAAAGTACAACATATCGTTTTGATTCTTGTGATCATGTTGCTGAACTTTTTGATAAGCCTACAGAATTTATGTATTCTAGGTTTGCAAATCCAACTTGTGATGTTGTTGAAAAGAAAATTGCAGATTTAGAGGGAGGAGTAGGTGCTATGTGCACCTCATCTGGTCAAGCTGCATCACTGCTTTCTATTTTAAATCTTTGTTCTGCAGGCGACAGTTTTATTGCTTCTTCTTCAATTTATGGTGGAACTATTAATCTTTTTGGTTTTACTTTGAAAAAACTTGGAATTGAATGTATTTGGGTTGATGTTAATGCTTCTGATGATGAAATTAAGGCTGCATTTAAACCAAATACTAAAGCGGTTTTTGGTGAAACT
>JAGARY010000324.1 GCA_017622055.1 Treponema sp.
AAAATTGTTGAGCAAAGCGAAAACAATTTTGATACAATCTTTTCTTTAGCAGCACAACCGCACTTTGACAGACACGACTCGACTGTGAGCTTATCAACAAAGTCCCAATCATATTTTAAGTCAAAGTGTTTAAAATAAACCTACCCTTTTTTGTACACAATTGCATCATTTTCAACTGTGGCGATTAGTTTGTCTCCTTCTTTGATAGTTCCAGAAAGGATTTCTTTTGCCAAAGTGTTTTCAACGTAAGTTTGAATTGCCCGTTTGATTGGTCTAGCTCCCATTGCTGGGTCATAGCCTTTATCACTTATAAAATTAATAACTGAATCGTCAAAAGCTAATTCAATACGTTTGTTTTCTAGTCTTGATAAAACTCTTTCAATTTGAAGTTTTACAATTGAGTTGATACAATTTTTGCCAAGTTGTTGGAAAATTACAGTTTCGTCAATTCGGTTTAAAAATTCAGGTCTAAATGTCTTTTTAAGTAAGAATTGAATTTGATTTTTTACTTCATCTGGAACTTCAGAATCATCATTTGCTGAATTATTTTCTGCAGCTTCCAAAATTAAATCACTTCCAAGATTGCTTGTTAAAATGATAATTGTATTTTTAAAATCAACAATTCTACCTTGACCGTCTGTTAATCTTCCGTCGTCTAAAACTTGAAGCAAAATATTAAACACATCTGGGTGAGCTTTTTCAACTTCATCAAACAAAACAACACTATATGGCCGGCGACGAACAGCTTCTGTTAATTGTCCACCTTCATCATAACCAACGTATCCAGGAGGCGCCCCAATCAATCTTGTAACGCTAAATTTTTCCATATATTCGCTCATATCAAGACGAACAATTGCTTTTTCATCATTAAACAAAAAATCTGCCAAAGTTTTAGCAAGTTCAGTTTTACCAACGCCTGTAGGCCCAATAAATAAAAAGCTTCCCAAAGGCTTGTTAGGATCGTTCAAACCACTTCTGTTACGACGAATTGCATCAGAAACAACTTGAACTGCTTCGTTTTGGCCAACAACTCTTTTGTGCAAAACATCTTCCAACTGAAGATATTTTTCTTTTTCGCCAGCAAGCATTTTGTTTACAGGAATTCCGCTCCAACTGCTAACAACTTTTGCAATATCTTCTTCTGTTACAGATTGTCTAAGCAAAGATTCCCTGCCAGATTCAATTTTTTCTTTTTCATTTTTTTGAGCTTCTGCTAATTCTTTTTCAATATTTGGAATGATGCTGTATTTTAATTCTGCAGCTTTTTCAAGATTTCCTTCACGAGTATATTTTTCTTGTTCAAATCGACTTTGCTCCAATTTTTCTTTTAAGATGCGACTTTTATCAATTGTTTCTTTTTCATTTTGCCACTGAAGTTTCATTGCATCTCTTGTTTGAGAAAGTTCTGCCAATTCTTTTTCCAATTTTTCAAGGCGAAGTTTTGAAGCATCATCTTTTTCTTTTGAAAGAGATTGTTTTTCAATTTGAAGTTGTAAAATTTTTCGTTCAACTTGGTCTAGTTCCACTGGCTGACTTTCAATTTCCATTTTTAAGCGGCTAGCAGCTTCATCAACTAAGTCAATTGCTTTGTCTGGTAAAAATCTTGAAGTAATATAGCGATTAGACAAAGTTGCAGCAGCCACAAGAGCCTCATCTTCAATGTGAACACCATGGTGAATTTCATATTTTTCACGCAAGCCACGCAAAATTGCAATTGTACTTTCTACAGAAGGTTCTTCACAATAAACTTGTTGGAATCTTCGTTCTAAAGCAGCGTCTTTTTCTATGTATTTTCGGTATTCGTCTAAAGTTGTTGCACCAATTGAACGAAGTTCGCCCCTTGCCAATGCAGGTTTTAAAAGATTTGAAGCGTCAGTAGAACCTTCGCTGGCACCTGCCCCAACCAAAGTGTGAAGTTCATCAATGAACAAAATGATTTGTCCTTCTGATTTTTGAATTTCATTAATTAATGCTTTTAGGCGCTCTTCAAATTCTCCACGGAATTTTGCCCCAGCCACAAGACTTCCTAAATCTAAAGCCAAAAGACGTTTATTTTTTAAACTTTCTGGAACATCTCCACTGGCAATTCTTCGTGCAAGACCTTCTACAATGGCAGTTTTACCAACTCCAGGTTCACCAATAATTACAGGATTATTTTTTGTTCTGCGACACAACACCTGCATTACCCGTCGGATTTCTTCGTCACGACCAATTACAGGGTCAATTTTATCTTGACGAGCCAAAGCTGTTAAATCTTTACAATATTTTTCTAAAGAACGAGTTTTACTTTCTGGGTCTTGGCTGTCTACAGTTTGATTTCCACGAACAGATTTAATTGCCTGCAAAATATTTTGATGATTAATTCCCAACGATTTTAGTAAATCTGCAACTTTACCATCTGATTTTGCAATTGAAAGCAAAAGATGTTCTGTAGAAAGAAATTCGTCATGCAAAGAAGCCATTTCTTTTTCGGCTTTTGCCAAAACCTTTTGCATTTCTGAAGAAAAATAAACTTGATTTGTTCCAGAAACTTTTGGGTTTGAAAGAATAATATCTTTTACTTTTTTTTGTAAATCTAAAGAAGGAATTCCAATTCGTTCAACAATTGGAGTAACAAGCCCTTCTTGTTGTTCCAAAAGAGCCAAAAGCACATGTTCTGTAGAGATTTCACTATTATCATTTTTAATTGCAATTGATGAGGCTTCTTGAAGAGCTTCTTGTGTCTTAATTGTAAATTTTTCGTAATTCATATCTTCCCCCTTCTAAAATACGCAATAAAATCAATTTGTTAAGGTTGAATTTAATAAAATTTACAAATAAAAACAACAAAAAAAATAATTATTGAATTTCTCTTTTTCCAAATTCGCAGAAAGCAGATTCTATTTTTGCATATTCAATTTGCTCAATTGATTTTTTTACTTTTTTGTACAATTTGAATTCTCCAGTTCCGTATCCACTTTGAACAAGATTTAATAAAGCTCTATTTCCTTCTGAAAGTTCCAAAGAACGATTTGACAAATCTTTTAAATTTGAAAAAATATCTATATCTAAAATTAAATCATTACTAGAAAGACTAATTGACCAATGCAACATTGTTTCTTTTTCAGATTCATTTTCTGGAGTTTGAGAACAATCACAAACAACAGTATATTTTCTATCTGATTGATTTGCACTAAAAGCAAAGGAATCGTCGCCTAAATTGCAAATTACAGAAAGTTTATTATTAAAAATACCTTGAACTGAAAAACCAAAATTATGTAATTTTTTACCAGAAATCAAACTTACAAAATCGCAAGAAGAAAGATGAAACCAAGTAGAAGGCAAATCTTTTAAATAAAAGCGTTCAATATAACCTTTTGATTTTTGAGGCAAAACAGCATATTCAACATCATTAAATTTGATTAATCCATATAAAGAAGAAACAATTCCAAGAGGAAGCCATTTTTCATTCTTTTTGTCATAACCTTTTATAGAAGAAGCATCAATTTCATAAGTTAGATTCCAAGATGCTTTTCCACTATTTGAAAACAATTCAGGATGCTTTGCTACTTCAGATTCTGACAAACTAATTTCACCAGAAATTGATTTGTCAGAAAAAACAGTATTTTCAATTTCTATTTTGGTAGGTTTAGTAGAGATTTTTGCTTGATTACAAGGAAAATAATGGCACAATACAGAATGATTTCCAGATAAACATCCAAAACGTATAACACCATAGGAAGGAGTTTCAATATCCTCCCCTTTAAAATCAGACTGAGAAATGTTTCCGAGGAGAGCAGACTGTAAATCTCCTGAAGAAACATTAACTCTAGGCTCAAATCCTAAAACAACCTCATTAGGTTTTATATGGGGATTTAAAAATTCTAATTCAATAAAAAAACGTTCTTCAGTGGAATTTTCTTTATTTACAGCAGAAAAAACATATCGAAGAAAATTCACACCAATTTTCTTTTGAAAATTTGCTAGTCCATATTTTGAAAAATCAAAATTTTTCTTTGAAATACTCATTACCAAAAACTATCCTATCATTTTATTTTCGGCATAAAATAAGAAACTCTTCAATATTATTTGCAAAAGGCAAAAAAATATTAAAAAATTACTGACTATTTGAACAAATTATCAAGAGATTTTTCTAATTGTTGTTGCTCTTTTGGAAAGTTTGCATTTAAATATTCAAAACATTGAATTGCGGCAACCTGAGCATGCTCGTACCAAATTTTATATAATTCTGGTTTTAAATCATCATCAGGGAAAGGTGCACCTTGAACATCAGAAACCAAACTTCTAAGCATCTTAATAACTTCTAAATTCTTCTTATCCATAACGTTTTTATTATATCAGTATTTGTGGAATATTGCTAGCAAATTGTTCAGCTTTATCTACACATATTAATTCGTTGTGGTTTTCTTTAAAGTTTTTATACAATCTTTTTGCTGCATTTTGAACATCTTGTGGAGTAATTTCCAATAAATATCCAATTTTTTCTTTGATTAAATCTGAAGTGCGACCATAAAGATAAAAAATCAAAGCGGACTCACCTCTTGCACTTGGACTTTCTACAACAATGCTGTCGCTGTAAGTAGAAATTATTGAACATTCCACATTTTCTTGTGACAAAGTATTTTCCGAGAGTTCTTTAAGTGATTCTTCAAAAACCTTTATGCTTTTAAGTGGTGTTGGATCACGCCAAGAACGCATTGCAAAATTTCTTCTAATTGGATTTACAGAACATCCGCCACCATAAGCTCCACCAGTCATTCTGATTTTTTCCCACAATTGATGACCATTCAACCAATTTGCCAAAACATCTTCTGCAACAGTTTCTTTTGTAAAGTTTTCTGAACAACGTAAATTTACCAAGGCATTTCCTGAATCTGTGTTTGTTTTAAAAACTTCAAGAATTGATTTTTCTTCATTTTCCAAAACTTTTGATTCAACTTTTGCTTGATAAAACAAAGGTTCAAAATCTTTAACTGAATAATCTATTTTTGGTTTTATTGGTTTTAATTTTGTATTAATTGCAAAATCTTTAATTTTTGGAAGCAACTTTTCTAAAGATTCAGAATCTGCTGTAATGTGAATAATTGCCCCTTGATCTAAAATTTTTTGGTACATTTGTTGCAATTTTTTTAATAGATTTTCAGAATCTTCCTCTTTATAAGAATCAACATAAAAATAATTTGTAATTCCATGTGTTAATTCTTGAATTGCACAAGGAACAGAAAGTTTTGCACTTCCTCTTACAGAAAGATATGAACTTTCATTGCCAATAAAGTTTGTTTTTGTATAACTTTTTAATTCTTTTAACAAAGTTTCGAAATGTTCTTTATCATTAAAATCCATTGTTGTAATAATTTGGGATAAAAGTGATAAAGATTCTTCTGTTTTGTCTGTTAAAAATCTTCCAGAAAGTCTTAGCCAACATCTGTCTGTAATATCTTTATTTTTATAAGTTTCAATTATTTTTAATGATTTTTCGTTGCCCCCAACAGTTCCTGTAAAGAAATTTGGAATAAAATCTCCCATAATGTTGCAAACTTCGGTTGTACAATCTTTCCAGTTTTTTCCGCTCCAGCCAAGTTCACCAAGAACACCACGTAAAAGTGGCATATCAAGCATTTCCTTTGGAGAAAGACAATCAAATGGAAACATTAAATTTAAGTAAACTACCCCATTTGTTTCTTCTTCACTAATCAAAACAGGCAATTCAAAAGATTTTTTTTCTTCACAAGGATTTGGAAGTTCAATAAAAGTAGGTTTAATAACTGGAAGATTTAAATCTGTAGGCAATTCCGAAAGTTTAAGATGAGGAATGCAAGAAAGTTCTTCTTCTGTTTCTACTTTTTGCTGATATGCGTGAAGTTTTTCTAATTGAATTTTTAATTCTTCTTTATTTGTTGATTTTTCTAATTTTTGCAATAAAAGTTTTTCTTTTTGTTTTCTTTGTTTAAAATATTTTGCAGAAGGAACAATGCAAAAATTATTTGAATTTTTATTATCAATAAAGTTTTCTTTTATGATATTTTTAATGTAATCTGGATTTTTAATAACATTTTCTTTTAATTCTTCGAAATCTTCTATTGGATGGGTGTTTGTATTTAAATCATAACCTTTTGTCCAAGCAGCTGCAACTAAAGTCATAAAACTTAACGAAAGTGGATTATGAAATCTTACAACTTCATGCAAAGAAAAATCAATTCCCATAAGTGCACTGTTGATTTCTTCTTGTTTGAATCCATTGTTGTAAATTTCTTGCAAAGAATTTTTTATAAGGTTGTAAACTTTTTTTTCGTTTGATTTTTTTACACCACTTAAGCCAAAACCAAAAAGTGATTCTTCGATGTTTGCAGTTAAATTTCCGCACAAAGATGATAAGTCGTCTCCAAGATTGCTTTGTTTTAATTTTAAAGCCATTGGAGAACTATCGCTACCGAATAAAAGTTCTGATAAAAATCTTTTTTGAATATTTGTTAATTTTGAATACCAGACTGTTCCTACAGTTGCACCAGTTTCCCCATTGTTGGGAGCAACAGCTTTTGTTGTGCCAGATTTTTTTATGTGATTTACAGAATACAATCCTTGCATTTTTTTTGTAAAAATTGGTTTTGAACTGTGCAATAAAACTGTGTCATAATCAACTTTTCCAAATTTTTCTTCTAGGCGACAAATGTATTTTTGGTTCAAAAAATCTAAGTGAGTTGTAGTTGGAATGTTTCCCCACAAAAATAAAAGACAATTTGAAGGTGTGTAATATTCTTTGTGATAGTTTGTAAATTCTTCATAAGATAAATGTGGAATTTCTAAAGGGTCTCCTCCTGAATCAAAACTGTACAAACTGTTTGGATACATTGATTTTAAAACTGTGGAATAGACAACGCTATCAAAATTAGAAAAATCACCTTTCATTTCGTTGTAAACAACACCTTGAATTGAAAGTTTTCCTTTTTCATCTAATTCTAAGCGGTGGCCTTCCTGCTGAAATGTTTCTTTTGTTAAATTTGGGAAAAAAACTGCATCTGCGTAAACATCAAACAAATTGTAAAAATCAGATTGCACTAAAGATGCGGCTGGATACAATGTTTTATCGGGAGAAGTTAATGCGTTTAAATAAGTTTTTACACTTTGATTATCTAAAGTATTAAAAGGCTCTTTTAATGGAAACTTTTGAGAACCACACAAAGTTGAATGTTCAAGAATGTGAGGAATGCCTTTTGAGTTTTTTACAGGAGTTCTAAAATTAAAACCAAAAAGATTCTCTTTATCATCTTTTAGAACGTGATAAACTTCAAGGCCAGTTGTTTTGTGACGCAAAAACACAGCCTTGCATTTTTCTTTTGGAATATCATCAATTTTTAAGAGGATAAAACCATTGTATTCCTTTCCGATGTTAGAATTGTCTGTAAAATCAAAGTTATTCATAAAAGTATCCTCTAAAAAAGATTATCGGGTCAAGCCCGATAATGACATTACAATTAAAAAATTAATAGCCTACATTCAAACCGCCAACTTTAATTTGGAAGTGGCTAAATTCCATACTAAAGCTTGCACGCCCTTGTGTTGCCGAACGCAAGTTTGTAGTAAATCCGAACATATTTGCCATTGGAGCTTGGGCGTGAATTACTTCACCAGTAGTTTTTGAATCTTGCCCCATAATGTTTCCACCACGTTGGCTTAATTGGCTAGAAGCTGGCCCTACAAATTCTTTTGGACAAGAAATATCAACATTCATAACAGGTTCCAAAATCTGAGGATTTGCCGCATTACAAGCTTTATCAAAAACTTGAGCAGCACATGCTTCAAATGCAAAAGTTGTAGAAGTCAATTCGTTGTAATCAATTGCTGTAACTTTTACCCCAACATCTGTACAAGGATACCCGTATTTAATTCCAGAATCTAAAGCATTCATAAAGCCATTTTTAATTGATTCCATAATTTCATCTGGAATATTGTTTTGTTTAACCAAACATTCGTAAGTGTTTCCTGTTCCAGTTGGAAGATTTTCTACAGTAATTGTTAAACCTGCTGTATTTTCTTTTCCTGCCAAAACTCTGCTAAAGTCTTCTGAAGCTTGGGCTGTGCCACCAACAGATTCACGATATGTTACTTGTGGAGCACCTACATTACATTTTACGCCAAAATCGTCTTTCATGCGGGTTACAAGAACATCAAGGTGAAGTTCCCCCATTCCGCTAATAATAAGCTGACCAGTTTCTGCATCTTCATGACTTGTAAATGTTGGGTCTTCACGACCTAAAATTTCCAAAGTTTCGTTCATTTTGTCTTTTTCAGACATACTTTCTGGTTCAAGAGCAACAGAAATTACTGGCTGAGGGAAAGTTGGTTGTTCAAGTAAAACATTAAATGCTTCAGAACCAATTGTATCTCCAGTTTGTGCAAGTTTCAATCCAATAAAAACAGCAATATCACCAGCTTGCAAACTGTCCATTGGTTCTGATTTATCGGCATGCATTCTTAAAATGCGATTTACTCTTTCACGTTTCTTTTTGTTTACATTAAAGATTTGAGTTCCTGCTTGAAGTTTTCCTGAATACATACGCACATAACACAAAGGCCCCATTTCTCTGTCGTATTGAATTTTAAAAACTAAACCAAGTGGCATTTTTGTTGCATCGCAAGGAACTTCAATTTCTTCTGATTCGTCTTTTTTAATTTTAATTCCTTTTGCAGCAGGAACATCTGTTGGGCAAGGAAGATAGTCAATAATTGCATCAATTAAAGGTTGAACTCCCTGATTATGTCTTGC
>JAGARY010000325.1 GCA_017622055.1 Treponema sp.
CATGGAAATCCTCCAAGAAGAAAATCAAATTCAGGAATCTCAGAGGTCTCTATTTTTGTAATATCACCTTTCACTTCTTCGTTTGGATAATTTTGTTGTAATACGTCAACAGCATGTGGTTTTATTTCTGAAGTAAATACACATTTTGTTTTTATTCCTAATTCGGAACAGGCAAGTTCAAATCCTTTTCGGATTCCACCAATACCAGCAAATAAATCTATAAATTTTATGGATTTTGTAAATTGCATCTATCCACCCTAATTTTAATTTACCACTATAAAAGTATAGCATATTTGCTGGAAAATATATAGAGCAAAACAATTATATAAATAATCTATTTTGTACGGTACTCCCCTCACCCCCCCCTAAAACACCACCGAAACCCTTGTTCCGTGGTTTTCTTGGCTTTCTAGGGTGAGTTTTGCATTTTGGATTTTGGCGGCGTGTTTTACAATGGAAAGTCCAAGGCCGGTTCCGCCTGTTTCTCTGGAATGACTTTTATCTACTCTAAAAAATCGTTCAAAAACTCTTTGTTGATATTCTTCTGGGATTCCAATTCCTGTGTCTTTTACAGAAAATTCTATTTTGCCATTTTGAAGTTTTTCTAGTGAAACAAAAACTTTGCCGCCATCTTTGTTGTAGCGAATGGCGTTATCAATCAAATTGTAAACAATTTCTTGAATGTAACTTGGAACTCCTTGAACAATCCCCGTGCCGATTTTATTTTCAAAATGCAGCGTTATGTTTCGTTTTGAAGCAGAACTTGTGAGCAAAGAAATAGTTTCTGAAATCACTTCGGCTAAATCAACCTTTTCAAACTTCACCTTTTCAATTTCGTCCAATTCAGAAAGATGGATAATATCGTTTATCAAAGCAACCAAACGCATAGATTCATTTTTGATATTTCCAATAAATTTTCCCGCATCTTCAGGTTTTACTAAATTATTTTCAAAAAGTTCCGTGTAGCCAATAATAGATTGCAAGGGCGTTTTTAATTCGTGACTCACATTGGCACTAAATTCTTCTTTTACTTTTTGCATTTCAATTTTTTCATCAATCTTTTGCTGTAAATCTTTCATTTGCTCTTTGATTTTTTTATTTTGCTTGTGAATGCGGTAAAGCAAAGGGGAAACTTCATCGTAAATCTGATTTTCCATAGGATTATCAAGATTCAATTTGTTTAATGGAGCAATAATTTGTTTTGCAAGATAGTTTGATAAAAATCCACAGCAAATTGTCAAAATCACAAAAATCAGAAAAAAAGTTGGAACAAGTTCAAAAATCATTGCCCAAATTGTGTTGATATTTGTAGAAATGCGAAGAATATTTTGATTTGGCAAAAGTGTTGCAATGTAAATTGTTTTTTCAAGCAAAGTGTCTGAATATCGTAAACTTTCCCCAGAGCCAATTTCAATGGCTTTTTCAATTTCTTTTCGATTGATGTGATTGTTCATTTCGTTGATATTTGCTTTTGAATCAAAAATCACTTCCCCATCTTCCGAAATCAAAGTTAGCCGATAAGTGTCACTTTTGAATTTTTGCAAAAAATCATCTTGCGTTGATAATAATTCTTTTAAAAACTTAATTTCTGTACGCAAATATGATTTTTCATTTTCTAAAAACTCGCTATACAAAATCCCAGAAATTACAAAAAAACTGATTAAAAGAAAAAATGTGCTTACAAAAAAAATGGCCCGAAATATTTTTTTACTCATGATTATTCTCCGTAACTGTAGCCAAGTCCCACGTGAGTTTTGATTTTTGCCCCGTACTCATTTAGTTTTTTCCGCAAAGTTTTTATGTGAACATCAACAGTTCTAGTTTCACCTGCAAAATCCATTCCCCAAACTTTTGAAAGAAGGTCTTCCCGAGTAAAAACTTTTCTTTGAGTTGATAAAAGAATTTCCAAAAGTGAAAACTCTTTGATTGTAAGATTTATTTTTTCCTGATTGATAAAAACCGAGTGTTCTTCCTTGTTCAAAACTAAACAACC
>JAGARY010000326.1 GCA_017622055.1 Treponema sp.
TATATACAATAGGAAAAAAAGTGAAAATTTAGGAATATTCCCAAAACTTTTTTTGATTTTTTTTACAAAATTTACAATTTTTTGTTGGAATAAAGTGTAAAATACATACCAAAATGTAAATGCGTGATTTGGTATGTATATGAGAGGAAAGTTTGGTTAGAAAAATGTTGCAAGTACATACCAAACTGTAAAATAACAAAATGGTATGTATTTTGATACAGATTATGTGGGGAAGTTGGATTGTAATACATACCAAAATAAAAATGTGCAATTTGGTATGTATGTGAGAGGAAAGTTTGGTTAGAAAAATGTTGCAAGTACATACCAAATTGTAAAATAACAAAATGGTATGTGTTTTGATAGAGATTTTGAGTGGAAATTGGATTGTAATGCATACCAGATTAAAAATGTGCAATTTGGTATGTATGTGAGAGTGTGTCTTGGTTAGAAAAATGTTGCAAGTACATACCAAATTGTAAAATAACAAAATGGTATGTATTTTGATACAGATTATGTGGGGAAATTTGATTGTAATGCATACCAAATTAAAAATGTGCAATTTGGTATGTATGTGAGAGGGAATTTTTGTTAGAAAAATGTTGTAAGTACATACCAAATTGTAAAATAACAAAATGGTATGTATTTTGATAAAGATTTTGTGGGGAAATTGGATTGTGATACATACCAGATTAAAAATGTGCAATTTGGTATGTATATGAGAGGAAAGTTTGGTTAGAAAAATGTTGCAAGTACATACCAAACTGCAAAAATGCAATTTGGTATGTATTGTTGTTGATATTTTTGATGAATGTACGTGGAAAATACATACCAAACTGCAAAATAACAATTTGGTATGTGTTTTTAGTAAATGTGTGATATAAGGGGAAAAATTGTAGTGTATATTTGGTTTGTTTTATGGTGTAAATCTAATTGATTAAAAATGTATAATGAACTAAAATTATTGTGTGAAAGTTTTTCACTTTTAATGGCCCTTGGAATTCATTGAATCACGGGTACACACAAATTAGCATAAGAAAGCGGGCGTTACGGGCCGGCGTTTGAGGCCCGTAAGAGGGGTAGCGGAAAAGACCGGAGCCCTGTGGGCGAGGACTTTGGAGCGTAGGGCAGGAGCCCTCCTTAATTTTTTTTGTGCTTATTTGTGTGAATCTGTGGTGAATTCTTGGGACAAAATATTTCTTTAATAGAGGAAAATTATGGCTGTAGAAAGAGTTACTTACAGACTTGGAGATGCCGATCTCATTTTGGAAACAGGAAAAATCGGTAAACAGGCAAACGGTTGTGTTTATGCTCAATGGGGCGGGGCTGCTGTTATTGCTACTATTTGTGCGTCGTCTAGTGTTACAGAAGGTCAGGATTTTGTTCCTGTAACTGTTGAATACAACGAAAAATTTTATGCTGCTGGGAAAATCCCTGGTGGATTTGTAAAACGTGAAGGTCGTCCAAAGGATAAAGAAATTTTGGTTAGTCGTCTTATTGACCGTCCAATGCGTCCTTTGTTTGAACCATCTTTTGGTCATGAACTTCAAATTGTTCCAACTTGTGTTAGTGCAGACGGTGAACATACTCAGGATATTTTGGCAGTTTTGGCTGCATCTGCTGCAACTTGTATTTCTGATATTCCATTCCACGGTCCTGTTGCTGCTTGTCGTGTTGGTTTTAAAGACGGAAAATATATTATTAACCCAACTTTTAAAGAAATTGAAGAAGGGGACATGGAAATTGTTGTAGCCGGAACTAAAGACGGTTTTACAATGGTTGAAGGTGGAGCTAACGAAGTTTCTGAAGATGTTATGCTTGGTGCTTTGGCTGAAGCTGAAAAGTTCATTAAAGAAATGTGTATTTTGCAGGAAGAACTTGTTGCAAAATGTGGTAAAGAAAAACTTCCTTTGAATCCACTTGATGTTACTTTGGATAACGCTGAAGCAATTGAAGCAGAAGCAACTCCACTTTTAAAAGAAGCTTGTTTCCAAAACGGAAAAGATAATCGTGGTAGAGCAATTGCACAAGTTCAAAAAGATTTGGCTGCTAAATATGCTGAACAATTGGAAGATCCAATTCAAGCTAAACTTTTCTGTAATTTGATGGATGATATTCAATATAAACTTTTGCGTAAATCTATTTTGGACGAAGGTGTTCGTATTGATGGTCGTAAATGTGATGAAATTCGTCCTATTTCTTGTGAAATTAATGTTTTGCCTATGCCACACGGTTCGGCTTTGTTTACTCGTGGTGAAACTCAGTCTTTGGCAGTTTGTACTCTTGGTACTGCAATGGACGAACAAACTTATGATGATATTGATGGCGACAGAAGTGAACACTTTATTCTTCACTACAACTTCCCACCATATTCTGTTGGTGAAACAGGTCGTTTAACAACTGGTCGCCGCGAAATTGGTCACGGAAACTTGGCTCGTCGTTCTCTTGAACCAATGGTTCCTAGCCGCGAAGAATTCCCTTACACTGTTCGTGTTGTTTCTGAAATTATGGAATCAAACGGTTCTTCTTCACAAGCTTCTACTTGTGGTGGAACTTTGTGTATGTTGGCAGCTGGTGTTCCAATGAAAAAAATGGTAGCTGGTATTGCTATGGGACTTATTACAGAAGGCGACCACTACGAACGCTATCAAATTCTTTCTGATATTCTTGGTGAAGAAGATCACCTTGGAGATATGGACTTTAAAGTTGCTGGTACACGTGATGGTATTACTGGGTTCCAAATGGATATTAAGATTCCTGGTGTAACAACAGAAATTATGGAAAAAGCTTTGCAACAAGCTAAAGAAGGTCGTATGCACATTCTTAGCAAAATGGAAGAATGTATTGATAAACCAGCTCCATTAAGTCCACGTGCACCTCAAATCTTAACAATGAAAATTCCTGTAGATAAAATTGGTGCTTTGATTGGTCCTGGTGGAAAAAATGTAAAAGCTTTGTGTGCTCAATATGGTGTTACAATCAATACTGATGACGACGGAACTGTTACAATTTACGGAAAAACTGGAATTGCTGCTGAGCAAGCTAAAAAAGCTGTAAAAGGCATTACAGAAGATCCTGAAGTTGGAACAATTTACCAAGGAACTGTAAAACGCATTATGGAATTTGGTGCATTTGTAGAAATTTTACCTGGAAAAGAAGGGCTTTGTCATATTTCTAAACTTTCTAAACAAAGAGTTAGTAAAGTAACTGATGTTTTGACAGAAGGTCAACAAATTCCTGTAAAACTTCTTGAAGTTGATAAACAAGGTAGATTGAATCTTTCTTATATTGACGCAATTGAAGAAAAATAAGATTGTAAATTGGAGTAGGGACGGTTTGTGAATTGTTGTTTGTGAATTGCAATATTTACAAATTTGTCCTTAAAGAAAAAAGGTGAGTATGTGTTTTTCATACTCACCTTTTTTTATTTTATGGGCTCACGAGCCCGTGAAAATATGGAGCGAAGCGGAATATTTTCACAATAAACCACCCGCTATGCGGGTGTGCGACAAAGGCTTATAGCAAAAAAAACTTTTCTCGAAGGTGTACAATAAGATTGTTCAA
>JAGARY010000327.1 GCA_017622055.1 Treponema sp.
CATCCTCTGTGTATTTAAAAGTAACATTTTTAAGTTCCAAATCTCCATCTGTTGCAGGAATTGCAATTCCATCTGTTTTTGTGAGTTTTGGTTCATTTTTTAAGAAAGTTTTAATTTTATCTGTAAACAAACTGTTTTCTTGTGCCAAAGGTCCAATTTGTGCAAACATTCTCATACATCCCCGAAGAGAACCTGTTCTGTTAAATAAAATTACTGCGTCGCTATAATTTAATGAATGAAGAATTGCAGCTTTGTAAACTAAATATGTAATGTAAAGTGCGTCAATAATAAAATCACCAACGGCATAATTTCTTGAAAACATAAGTCCAACGCGTTTTTTTGCAATTTTTTTATGTTCATTGATGATTTTATCATTTGCTTCTTCGAATTCTTGTTCTAATTTTGTTCCTGTGTTTGGATGAAGTCTTAATTCTTTTGCGTAATCTTTAAGGTAAAATACGCGGCTAATGTAATCGCGTTTTCGCATGTGGGGATTTATATCTACGCGATTTTGATAATTTATTTTGTTTAATTTTATAGAAACAATAAATTGCAAAATAAATGAAACTGTAACAAAAATAATTCCTGCAGGATCTAAAACTAAATAGAAAATTCCTGTTGTAAACAAGACTGTAATTGCTTGAATTGTAACATTCAACATGTTCAAAAATCTGTCGATTGTTTTTTCTGCTTCGGAAACGCCAAGTACAAAATCATTATAATAAGAAGGATTATCGTAACAAGTTAAATCGATTTCGCTTGCTTTTTGGAACATTTGTTCTTTTAATGCTTTGTATAATTTTGGTTTGTATTTATATTGCATTCCATAGATAAAAAATCCGTCTGGAATAATTTGTATAATATTAATTAAAAGAATAATTCCAATGTAAAGCAGGGCTTTTGTAAATGGTTGTTGGAATTCTGCACATTGTAAAACATACCGAATACCCAAAACGTGTTCCATAAAAATTACCATTTGATAGCGGAAAGGATCGTACAAATAGTAAATCATAAAACCGGGACAAGTTTTAAAACACAACTTCCACAAAAAGAGTTGATTTTTTAATACATCTTTAAATTTTGATTTATTTTCTTTTACATTTTTATTTTTCATTATGACCAAATTCCTTGTTCTTGAACTGATGAGTCAGCTAAATAATTTTTTGCTTGTTTATTGTACATGTCTGCGTACAATCCATTTTGCTTCATTAATTCTTTGTGAGTTCCTTCTTCTTTAATTTGTCCCTGTTCCAAAAGAATTACGCAATCTGCATTTTTTACAGAAGAAAGTCTGTGAGAAATAAAAATCAACAGATTTTCTTGGCAAGATTTTAAGATGTTGTCAAAAAGTTGATATTCTGCAATTGGGTCAAGGGCGCTAGAAGGTTCATCAAAAACTTTAATTGGACAATTTTTGGCAAAGGCTCTGGCAACAACAACTTTTTGGAATTCTCCGCCAGAAAAAACAACGCCTTCGTCATCAAATTCTTTTGTTAAAATTGTGTTCATTCCTTTTTCCAGTGAAGAAACTTTTTGGTACACGCCAGAAAGTTTTAGAGCTTCGCTGGCAATTTTTTCTTTTTGTGATTCTTCAACTTCTTCCCCAAGTAAAACATTATCGGTTACAGACATGGAAAAAAGTTTGTTGTCTTGAAAGGCTGTTGCAAAAAGTGCTCTGTATTTTTGAAGATTATATTCTTTTATGTTTTTTCCGTTTAGTAAGATTTGGCCTTCTGTTGGGTCGTAAAATCGGAGTAAAAGTTTGATTATTGTTGATTTTCCAGCTCCGTTATGACCAACTAAAGCGTAAGTTTTTGTTCCTTCAAGTTTCATATTCAAATTGGAAAGAACTTGCACATTTTTGTAAGAAAAACTGACGTTTTTAAATTCGATTGATTCAATTTTTGAATCTGGAGTAATTCCATCATAATCTTCTGGGATTTTTTCTTTGTATTCCATAAATGTTTTTAAGTAATCAACAAAAAGTCCGTTTTTAAAAGATTCTGTGATTGATTCTGTAAAGCCAATTAAAATCCAAGTTGTAGAAACCATCATACTTGTTAAAACTGCCAGTTGTGCCAAACTCATTGAATGGCTAACTAAAGTTCTGAAAGCTCCGTAAATTAAAACGCCTTCAAAAATAAAAGTGAATGTAAACATTACATAAAGCCAATGAAAAACTGCTGCTTTTAATGTGTATTTTTTTGTTACATCTGCAAGTCCAAAAATTGCTTCTTTGTATTGTTTTTTTATTAATTTAAAAACGTTTGTAAGGCGGATTTCTTTTGCGTATTCTTTTAAATACATTACACGATTAATGTAGTCAATTTTGCGATTGTGAGGAGCCATGTCTTTGTTTCGGTTGTAATCAATTTTGCTGTTTACCCGTTTAAAAATGAAGTTTCCGATAAATGGGAACAAAATAAACAAAACTGAATATTTATCAACTTGGAACATGAACATAAAAGCACAAACGCTGGCAATTGCACCAAAAATTACGCCAAAAAAGACTTCCACAGATTTTATAAGTTGATTGTCTGCGTCTTTTATGGCCAGTGTGTATTTATCGTAAAAATCGCTGTCTTCAAAACATTCGAGTTCTACGTTTCGAGCTTTTTTGAAGATTTTTTGATAAAGTTTTTTGTTTACTTGAGCTGTTGCAATTGGAAAAACTTTTCCATCCAAATAAGAATGATAAAGTGACATTGAAGCAAACACAACAACTGTTACAATAATAAAAGTCATGATTGTAGAAAATGTTTTTTGAGTTTCTAACGAGTTGATAACGTATCGCATAAAAAATGCTGAATAAAAAAGCCACTCAAAATAGCCAAGAAAACGACTAAACGCCATGTGAAATACTAAACTTGGGCTCATTTTCCACAAAAGTTTTAAAGCATAAATGTTGTTTTTTACTGCACTAATTCTTTTTTTATTTTTACTTTTCATAGAGTGATTGTAGCAGAAAATCAGAAAATAGTGTGGAAAAAAGTGTAGGGGAAAGTTTGTAAATTATGAATTATGAATGAAGAATGAAGGGAAATTCGGGATTCATGGGGGAAAGGCTAAGAAAGGGGAAGTTAGAAAGCTGAGGGCAGGGTGGAGAGATTGGGAAAATGAAGAATTTGTGATTTGGTATGTATGTTTTGCTATAAAAAGTGCAATTTTATAGTTGAATGCATACCAAAATGAAAATATAAAATTTGGTATGTGAATAATATAGTTGTTTTTGCTGAAAATAGTGAAATGTACATACCAAAAATTAATTGTGAAAAATGGTATGTATTTTTAAGGTATAAAAGTCTTAAAACAAGATGAAAATACATACCAAATGGTAAATAAAATAATTGGTATGTAAATTATGTAATAAGTAGTCTTAAAAAGATGAAAAAATACATACCAAAATGCATTATTATCATTTGGTATGTAAATTCTCAAAAATATACAAAAAGTTTATAAAATTTTGCATACCAAATTGAAATATATACAAATGGTATGTGTTTTTTGATTTTGGATTTAGTACAAACAACCCCTAAAAATGGACGAGTCAAGGCTTTGAGCAAAACATGTCTTGAACGGACGTATTTTGTATGGAACAGTTCATAATAAACTGTTATGGCTTTTAATAAAGTATTGTATTATGAAACTAATGAAAAAAATCATCAAATTTTGATTAGTTCTGTTTGTTTACAAAAAGAAAAAATTGAAATATTATTTTTATAAATAAATTATTAAGGAGTTTTTTTTATGAAAAAATTTATTGTTTTGTTATGTGTAGGATTTTTATTTTGTACAAGTATGTTTGCTGAAGAGATTAAATTATCTTTTCCAAAGCCAGCTGAAGGTGAATCTTCATCGATATATGTAAATGGCCATCATATTTATCTTTGCAACTACCAGAATTGGGACAAAAATACTAAAAGATCTTGGATTAAATTTCATTTAAACGAAGATAAAGGTTCTAAAGTAACATTTGAAAAAGAAGTAGATGGTGGTTTTC
>JAGARY010000328.1 GCA_017622055.1 Treponema sp.
ATTGACAATAGTTTTATATAAAAGTATTTTAACATAATAGTTTTATATAAAACAAAATTACAATGGAGAAAAAAAATGAAAAAGTTTGTAAAAAATTTATTAATCATTATGGCAACAACTTTATTATTTAGTTGTGCAAAACAATCAAATAGTCAAAAATCAATTGCGGTTTTTGTTCCAGGAATTATGGATGACAGTCCAACTTATGCAAAATTGGCAAATGGCGTAAAACAAGCAGTTGAAGAATATAATGCAAATAAAGATGAAAAATCAAAATGTAATCTATTTATTATGGAAGCGGGAACAAATCAAGCAGAATGGAGTGATAAAATCATTTCCTTGGCATCAACAGGAATATACCAAGTTATTATTTCTTCTAATCCTTCGTTACCAGATTTAGTTGAACCAATTATTCAACAATTTCCTGCACAAAAGTTTATTTTATTGGACGCAGAAAAAGAAGGAAATAATAACATTAATACAGTTTGTTACAATCAATATGAACAAGCATATTTAACAGGATACATTGCTGGTTTAATGACAAAATCAAATAAATTAGCTTTAATCGCAGCTCAGGAATATCCTGTTATGAACAATGTTTTGTTGCCATATTTTGAAAAAGGTGCAAAAGATGCAAACTCGGCTACAACTGTAGATTTTAGAATTGTAGGAAACTGGTACGATGCAACAAAAGGTGCTGAATTAACAGATGCAGTTATAAAAAATGGTGTTGATGTAATTTTACCAATTTGTGGTGGAGCTGCCGCTGGTGTAATTTCCTCTGCAAAAAACAACAATGCAAAAATCACTTGGTTTGATGATTCAGGTTTTTCTAGAGCTCCAGACACAATCATTTCTAGTACAACAAATGCACAAGACAAAATGGCATACGAAAAAACTCTTGAATATTTGGAAGGAAAAACACCTTGGGGAACTCACAAAATGGTTGGTGTAAAAGAAGGTTTTGTTGATTTTGTCCAAGATGATGAAAACTACATTAAAAATGTTCCTGCCGAAATTAGAGAAAAAATGGCTGCACTTGTAGAAGAAATTCACAAGGGAAAAGATGTTAGAAATTAAGGACATAAACGTAAGTTTTTTTTCTAAAGATGTTCTCAAAAACGTTTCACTTTCTTTTGAAGAAGGAAAAATCCATGCGCTGTTTGGAGAAAACGGTGCTGGAAAATCAACCTTGGCAAAAGTCCTTTGCGGTGATTTAGTTCCTTCTTCTGGTGAAATTTGTATTAATAATAAAAAAGTTGTTTTTACAGAACCAAAAGATGCAATAAAAAATGGAATCTGCTGTGTACATCAACGTCCACTTTTAGCAGATTCTGTTTCAATCAAAGAAAACATTTTATTAGGAGCCCCAAAAGTTTCTAATGAAACAATTCAAAATCAGCTTAAAGAATTTATTCCAGAAAAAAATTATAACTCTCTTGTAAAAAATCTTTCTGGAGCCCAAAGATTTTTTGTTTCATTATGTTGTGCCCTATTAAAAAATCCAAAATATTTAATTTTAGATGAACCAACAATTTTACTAGATCAAGAACAAAGGGTTCTTTTATTTACAAAATTAAAAAATCTTACAAAAAATGGAATTACAATAATCATAATTACGCACATTGGAAAAGACATCATAGAATATACAGACACAACTACTTTTATTAATGATGGCGTAATTACAAAACAATTTGTAGAAAGCAAAACTTTGCAAAATATTTCTGATTTTTCATTTTCAATAAATCACACAAATAATACAAATAATCACAATTTTTACATTGAATACAAAAATATTACATACAGACCAATTAACAAACCTTCAATTTTTGATGTGTCTTTTTTAGCAAAATCCAACGAAATTACTTTAATAAAAGGTTTAAAAGAAAGTGGATTAGAAACTTTAGAAGACGCAATTACAGGAATGTCTACCACAACTTTTTCTGGTACAATAAAAATCACAAATAATGAAAATGACTTTCTTATAAAAAACAATAAAACAAAAATTTCAGCAGGGATGCTTCGAAATTACGAATACAATTTTGCAATTATTCCTTCAAATAAAACTTTTAGAGCGTCAAATCCAAATCTAACAGTTTTACAATTAGTGTGTTGCTATAAACTTCATGAAAAACAAAAAGATTTAATAGAATATACAAAAAACATCATTAAAAAAGCAAATATAAACACTACATATAATCAAAAAGCTAAAACTCTTTCTGGAGGAATGCTTCAAAGACTTATTTTGGAAAGAGAATTAGATACAAATCCTAAAGTTTTAATTTTGTGCGAAAGTTTACAAGGGCTAGATAAACAATCTTCATTAAACTTTTGTAATAGAATATTAAATCATGTTTCAAAAGGAAACATTGCAATTGCTTTACATAATTCGGAGTTTCCAGAAAACATTTGTAATGCAGTTTACACTTTGAATAACGGTTATTGTACAAAGGATAAATAAATATGACACCTTTTTTTATTGGTACAGTTTTAAATTTAGCTTCTCTTTACATGATTGCAGGTGTTGGTTGTGCAATTTTAAAACGTTGCGGAGAATACAATCTTGGTGGAGAAGGACAAATATATTTTTCAGGCTTTATTTGTGCAATTTTACTTCAACATTTTCAAAATTTTCCACCTTTTTTCGCAGTTTCTTTATGTTTAATTATTTGTTTTATTTTGACTTCGTTAATTACACTTTTTTCTGCATTTTTAAAAGATAAATTTAATGCTGATTTTTTATTTACATCATTTATAATTTCTTCTGCAATCATTCCATTAATAAACGGATTAATTACAGGAAAATTTAGAGGAACTACAGGAAATCTTTTAGCAACAGAATTTATAAAAGAATCATTTAGATTTACTTCTATTTTACCACCTTCAAAATTAAACATTTCATTTTTTATAATCATTTTAATTCCAATAATTGCAGGTCTTTTTTTGTTCAGAACAAAACTTGGTAGAGAAATTTGTTTATGTGGAATTTCAAAAGAATTTGCACTTTACGCTGGAATTAATCAAAAGAAAGCATTTTATATTTCTTCCCTACTTTCTGGCGGATTTCACGGAATATGTGGCGTAATTGCAATTTGTGGAACTTATTACACTTGCCACTTAGGATTTCATGCAAGTTTAGGATGGAATGCACTTTCGGCATGTTTGATTGCTTTTGCAAATCCATTTTTGATTATTCCCTCAAGCATTTTTTTAGCTTTGATTATTACAAGTGCAAATAATTTTGCATTATACAATAATTTTAATTTTGATATGAGCGGAATAATTCAAGCTGTTATAATGTTTGTAATTTCTTTTTCAATTTTTCAAAATAATTTTTCAAGGAAGAAAAAATGACTTTATTAGATATAATTTCAAATTCATGCCCATTGATTTTGTGTTCACTTGGAGCGCTATATAGCGAATTTGCCGGAGTTTTAGCGTTATTTTTAGAAGGGATGATTTGTCTTTCTGGATTTTTATTTTTTCTTTTTTCAACATTAACTCAAAATGTAGTTTTAGGATTTATACTAACATTAATTTCAGGAAGTTTGATTACTTTTTTAATTTCACTTGCAATTGAAAAATTTAAAGCAAATTATTTTATTGCTGGAACTGCAACAAACCTTTTATTTGCTTCAATTATTTCTTGTTTATCTTCAATATTTTTTAAAACAAGAGGGGTACTTTCTTCTCCATTGTTTTCTTTTAATATTGTAAATGTAAAAATTTTTATAGTGATTTTAAGTTTTATTGTATTTGTTTTAGGAATAATTTTTTTATACAAAACAAGAAATGGATTGTATTTACGAATTACAGGAGATTCTGCTGATGTTTTGCTTGCAAAAGGTTGTTCCCCAGTAAAGTTTAGAATTTTAGCCTGGAATATAGCAACATTTTACGGTTGTATTTCTGGATGCTTTTTAGTTTTAAGAATTGGTTCATTTGTACCAAACATTGCAAGTGGCCGAGGATGGATGGCCTTAGCAGCCGTCTTTTTGGGGCAAAAAAAATATTGGAAGATAATCACATCTGTTTTAATTTTTTGTGCAACAGATTATCTATCTTCCAATATTCAAAACTACACACAAGCAATTCCACAATCATTGTTGCTTGCATTACCGTATATAATTTGTATTCTTTTAATTTTTATTAAAATTCCTCAACATCATCAGGATCAAAACTAATTTCCTCAACTTCAGAAACGTTTTCACCATTTGCTTCTGCTAGCCCAACTTCTCCAAGTAAATCTTCAAAACCAGAAACTTCTGTCATATCTAATGATTTATTTTCTTCAGAAGAAGCAAAAAGTTCTGCACTTGATTCCAATTCAGGTGAAATAATTGTTGTAATTGTGTTTTCAGCATCCGCTTGAGAAACTGCTTCCTCAACTTCTGAATTAGTTTTAAATTGTTCA
>JAGARY010000329.1 GCA_017622055.1 Treponema sp.
CGGAGCAGGTCTTGTAACTTTGGCTCATGGAAAATTATTCCTAACACTTTTATTCACAATGCTTGCATCAATTATTCTTGGAATGGGTGCTCCAACAACTGCAAACTATTTAATTACATCAACTATTACAGCAACAGCAATAATTCAACTTGGAATTGAACCATTAGCAGCCCACATGTTTGCTTTCTACTTTGGTATTATTGCGGATGTAACGCCTCCTGTAGCATTAGCTGCAATTGCAGGAGCTGCCATTGCAAAATCAAAACCTATGGTCACTGCGATAAATGCAACAAAACTTGCAATTGGAGCCTTTTTAATTCCTTATGTTTTTGTATACAATCCACAAATGTTAATGATTGGTGGAACATTCACATCAATTTTAACAATTATTATTACTGCACTAATTGGAATGTTTGGAATTAGCGTTGCTCTTGAAGGTTATGGATTTAAAACTGCTTCTGTTGTAGAACGTGTTTTATTTGCAATTGCAGGACTTGCTTGTGTAATTCCAGAAAGCAAAACTGATATTATTGGTTTAATTATTATGGCAATACTTATTGGATATCAATTAATATCAAAAAAATTAGTTGCTAAAAAAGTTCAGCAATAGAGGTTTAAAAACATGCTTCATATAAATAATAATACAGCTGTAATAAAACGAGAAATTTTAGTTCGCATTGCAAAATTAATGCTAGAAGGAAAACTTGGAGAAGGTGTTCACGCAATTCCAAGAGAAATGGCTCCACGTTCACGAGAACCAATGGGATGTTGTATTTTCCATGATAGAGAAATTTTACGTATGCGTGTAATTGCTCGTCTTGGTTGTAGTCTTGAAAATTATGATGATGAAAAAAAACTTGCAGAATATGCCACAGAAGCTTTAAATCGCCAAAAACCAACTTGGCCTATGCTTACAGTTTTGGATGAAGCATGTAATGCCTGTGTAAAAACTCACTATTTGGTTACAAACGGATGTCAGGCCTGTATTGCTCGCCCTTGTATGATGAACTGTGCAAAAAAAGCAATCACAATTCAAAATCACAGAGCGGTGATTGATAAAGAAAAATGTGTAAACTGCGGACTTTGTATGAACAACTGTCCCTACCACGCAATCATAAAAATTCCAGTTCCTTGCGAAGAATCCTGCCCAGTTGGAGCAATTTCTAAAGACGAAAACGGAAAAGAAACAATTGATTACCACAAATGTATTTTCTGTGGCAACTGTATGAGAAACTGTCCTTTTGGCGCCATGATGGACAAAAGTCAACTTGTAGACGTATTAAAGCACATTTTAAACAAAGAAAAAATTGTTGCCATGTACGCTCCTGCAATTGCCGGTCAATTTAAAGCATCCTCTGAACAATTAGAAAAAGCCCTTTTAATGGCAGGTTTTTCAAAAGTTTATGAAGTTGCAAAAGGTGCAGATATTACAGCAACTTTAGAAGCAAAAGAATTTGAAGAAAGAATGGCTCGTGGTGAAAAACTAATGACAACATCTTGTTGTCCTGCCTACGTTAGAGCTGTTCACCGCCACGTTCCAGAACTTGATCCTTGTATTTCAGACACAAAAAGTCCAATGCGTTACATTGCCGAACTTGCAAAAAAGGAAAATCCCGACGCAATTACAGTTTTCATTGGACCTTGTCTTGCAAAAAGACGCGAAGGCATGGATGATGACAATGTAAATTACGTTCTTTCTGCCGAAGAATTAACAGCCTATTTTACAGCAAAAAATATTGATTTACTCCAAATTGATGCAGAAGAAAAACACGAAAATGAAAAAGCAACAAAATCTGGAAGAAACTTTGCTGTTTCTGGTGGTGTTGCAAACGCTGTAAAATTAAGACTTAAAGATCCTTCAATTTTGCGTCCAACTGTAATTAACGGGCTTGGAAAAGAAGGTATGAAACAACTTCAAAATTTTGGAAAAATTCAAGCAGGCGTTTTACCTTACACAGATCAAACTCCAAATCTTGTAGAAGTTATGTCTTGTGAAGGCGGATGTATTTCTGGCCCTTGCGTAATTAATCAACAAAAAGTAGCAGAAATGCAAATTAAAAAATATGTGGAAAAAGGAAAAGAGGAATCTAAAGAATAAAAATCGATTCTACTTGACCATTCCCATTTGATTTTAGTAAATTATATATATCGTTTTTTACGATTTTTATCAAACACTTTTATTGAGGTATACTAAGTTATGAAAATTAAACCATTAGCAGACAGAGTTCTTGTAAAAAACACAAAACCAGAAACAAAAACTTCAAGTGGAATTATCATTCCAGAAGTTGCTCAAGAAAAAACTCAAACAGCAGAAGTAATTGCTGTTGGACCTGGTACAGAAAAAGAAAAAATTACTGTAAACGTTGGTGATAAAATCATGTATGATAAATACGCTGGAACACAAATTAAAATTGATGGCGAAGACCATTTAATTTTAAGAATGAGCGACATCATCGCAATCATTTGCTAAAATAATCACAAATTATTGTAATTTTGTTTTTAATAAAGATGCCTTTGCGTTTTCTGGAAAAATTGATAAAGCATAATCAACAGAACGCAAGGCATTTTTTTTATCTCCTTGCTCTGTATAAATACAAGCAATTTTGTAAAATATTTCAGATCTAATAGAATTTTTACTTTCTCTACCAGCAATTTTTCCGTACAAATCTAACGCCATATTAGTTTTTCCAACGGAGCAGTAAACATTTGCCAAATTCATTGCAGTTGCATTACTAACATAAGGAGAAATTACATTTTTATCTAAAATTCCACCACTTTCATATACACAAAATTCTAACAATCTTGTAGTTTCTGTTCTTAAACCAAAAGAAGCAGAAAAATATGAAGCAATTTCAATAATTGGAAGATCATATTCAAAAATATTTTCTATTAAATAATTCCAAACTAAATTTTTATCTAAAATTACTTTTTTACCATCTTTTCTAGAAGGTTCAACTGTTGAATTTATATGTGTAATAAAAACATCCCAAGCATTATCAAAATCATTAATTCCTAACAAAAAGTTCACAGCATACTGAACAAGCAAACTTTTAAATTCTTGGGAAATTTCATTATTTTCTTCTAGCATGTACCACAAATCACGTAATTTATCTTTTTGCGAAACACTACTGTCCATTTTATATTTTAAATCTAACTGAGCCAAAGATAAATAGGCATTTTGGGATTCTTTTAAAGCTTTTTCAATTCTGTACAAAGCATCAGACAAAGGAATCTTTCTTCTTGAATCGTAAAGTTCCATTTCTTTTGAAAAGATTCCTGCATTTCTTAAATTTAACATTTCTGAATCTTCAGTTCGTTTTTTATTAGATTCAAAAGCAAAATCAGAATACAAAATTAATCCTGGAACAAAAGTTGGCCATTTATTTACAATATAAAATAAAATATCTGCACATTGATTTTCCAATTGTTGATTTTTTGCCCAAATTGCACTGTTTACAAAAATTATTGGCAATAAATCTTCATCTTCCACACTTGAAAAATCAATAGAATTAATATCTTTAATTAAAGTTTGACGAGCATTTTCGGCAGCTTCCATATCTGAAATGGCAACATAAGAGTCAGATTGCAAAGCAATTGTTTTTACTAAATCAACATCAAAATTTTTCTGGGCAAAAGCAAGTAAATCTGCACATTCATAATAATGTTTTGAATCATAACATACTAAAGCCCAAAAATACGCATCATGAAAATCTAAAAAAGAAGAAGGAATCAACGAAAATGCATTTTCATACAATCCATTTAAAATATTAAAAATAGCACAGTTACGAATCCAAATTGAATTTTTTGTTCCAATATACGCATCATAATAAACTTGATACAAATCTTGGCTTTTATAAAAAGAGTCATCTTTTTTTCCTGAATTAGAAAGCGAATGTTTTAAAACACATTCAGAATAAATTGAACCATAATCTGTACTTTTTAAAAATGATGCAACTTCTAACGCTTCATCAAATCTATTCTGAGAAATTAACAATTTAGCTAAAATTGCATTTAATTCCAAATTATTTTCATTTTTTTTCAATGATTTTTTTAAAACTTTTTCCGCAGCAGAAACTTCGCCCAATTGAGCGTATCTTTTATAAATACTAATACAAATCCAAGGATCAAATGCATGCTTTTCAAGTTTTTTCAAATCTTTTACTGCATCAGAAAACTGACTTTGCATTATTAGAGAATCGATTATTTCAAATTGAACTGTTAAAGACTTTTGTTCTGCCTTCATACTACATGATGAAAAACAGAACAAAATATAAGAAAAAAATAAAATTGGAAAAATTGTAATAAAAGATTTTACTTTATTCATTATTTCCTAGTTTATCTAAAATTGCATTAATAAATTTATAGGAATCGTCAGCACCAAATTGTTTCGCAATATTTACAGCTTCATCAATTACAATCTTGGCAACAGAATCTGGTTGAAACTTCAACTCATAAATTGCAATACGCAAAATTGCTAGTGCAACTTTATTAATTCTATCAATGCTCCAATTGTCAGATAAATGTTCTGTAATTAGTTGATCAATTTCTGTAATTCTATCAATTGTTCCAGAAACTAACAAACTAGCAAATAACTTTTCATCTTTGGCTGCTTCACTTTCTAAAACAGGCGATTCTTCCAAAACATCAGAATCTTTATAACTCCAAGAGAAAGTTAGCAAATCTTCCAATGTAGATTCACTAGCTTCCCATGAAAAAAGTGCCTGAAAAGCAAGAATTCTACTTTTTCTTCGTGACACTTTTATTCTCCCCAGCTAAGAAGTTTAATCAATGCATCTCCAGTTTTTTTGTATTCTACATTTTCTGGTGTATTCAACGATTTTGCAATTTCATTTGCAGCATTTTGTAAATACATTGTTTGCATTTGATTTACCAAGTTTTGACGAATATATTCATAAACAGTCATTGTTGTTTCAGGTTGAACAACATCGCTAATTGAAAGCATTTTTGCATCATATTTTTTTCTTAATACTAAAATTCTATAATCAGCAGAAGTTTCTTGAATATCTGAAACAAAACCTTCTTTTTGATTAAACATTGTAAGAAGAGTTTGTAAAGGAACTCCAATTTGCATTGCATAAGCTTCGTTTTTTTGAATAAGACCTTCAGTGGCTTGATATCC
>JAGARY010000031.1 GCA_017622055.1 Treponema sp.
AGAATTATAAATGTACTATCGTCCTTATGATAATACTGAAAATTATTTCATAATTACAGTTTTCTCTGCAGGAATTGAAATTTTTAACTTTTATCAAGAAATATATGCCTTTATTGAAAAGTCAGAAATTTTGTATTTTCATCGTTTTATGTACGAACTAACAAATCTTCTTCCAAATAAAAAGTTTCTTGTTCCAATTCGTGACAGCGACTACAATATAATTGGTGAAGAAGAATTTCACGGTCAAAAATTAAATTAAATAAATATTATATGAGGAGATATTAATATGATTATAGAACAATTCGAAAACTTAAAAACAAATTACAACAGAACAGCAGACAATTTGTTAAATGAACTTTGTAAAACAAAGGAAATTGTTGCTGCAATTACAGACAAAGATTTAGTTTGTGAACCAATTATTATCACATCAGAAGAATTAATTTCTGTAGATTCAGAAAATGTTGAAAAATCTCTTGTTAACAGACTTGAATCTTTAGGAAACAAACAAAACTGCATTTACATTTTTGAACTTGAAAATGTAAATAACATTGAAGCCGTAAAAAACAACTTTGAACAAAAGAAAAAAGATAAAAAAGCACAGAAATTTCAATACAACCTTCCAAAAAACAATAAAGTGGAAAACTCAAATGTTCTTTATGTGGGAAGCAAAAAAGATGAATTACAAAATCGATTGTATCAACATTTAGGAATTAATCTTGGAAATCAAAACGGAAGTACTTATGCTTTGTATCTTTCAAAATGGTGGCAAAAAGATTTTCCAAATGTAAAAATCACAGCTTATAGTTTGCAAGAAGATGTATCTTATACTCAATTAGTATTTATTGAAGATTGTTTTTCAGAAATATTAAATCCTTTATTTGGAAAAAAAGGTTCAAACTCAAAATAAATTTTTTTCATAAATTTTTGAAAAATTATTAGACAATTAGAAAATTTTGACTATATTAATTTGTGCAAAAATCGAAGAGGTATTTTTTGAGTAATAAAATCAACACAACCAAACTTTTAAAAATTTTGGACGTAACTCCACCAGAACAAAATATTATGCTTTGTGGAAAACACGGAATTGGAAAATCTCAAATTATTACAGAATATTTTAACAAGAAAAAAATAAAAGTTGTTACTTTATTCTTAGGACAAATGAGTGATCCTGGGGATTTAATTGGATTACCCAAATTTAATGAACAAACTGGATTAACAGATTTTATGCCTCCTTATTGGTTTCCTACAGATGACAATCCAATTGTTCTTTTTTTGGATGAATTGAATCGTGCACGTCCAGAAATTTTACAAGTAATTATGGATTTGGCACTGAATAAAAAACTTGCTGGAAAAACTTTGCCACCTGGTTCTAGAATTATTTCTGCCGTAAACAATGGTGATGAATATGAACTTACAGATTTGGATCCAGCTTTAATATCTCGTTTTAATATTTATGAATTTTGTCCAGAAGTGAAAGAATGGACTTCTTGGGCCGAAAAAAACAATATTGATGCGAGAATTATAAGATATATAAAATCAAATCCAAAGATGCTTGATTCTACAAATGGAACTACAAACGATTATGATAATCTAAAGAAATCTCCAGATCGTCGTGGTTGGGAAAAAGTTTCTAACATAATTAAGTCAGAACAAAATCTAAAAGAGATTCATTTTACAATCATTTCCGGAATAGTTGGTGCTGATGCGGCTGCTGATTTTATTGCTTCACAAAAAATTGCAATTAATGTATCTGGGGAAGCTATTTTGAACAATGGGAAAAATTATTTCCCAAGACTTTTGGAACTTTCAATAACAGATTCTACAGAAGTAATAAATCAAATTATTTCAATGCTTTCTATGGTAAATAACGGAAGTGAAGAAGAAAAAGCTTTTTATGCAGAAAACTTTACAGATTTGGTTGAATACTTATATACAAATAAACAATTTGAAATATTAGCATATTTTGTTTCCTGTTATGGAAATTCAAAAGATGTTAATATAAAAGAATTTATTCATCAGAATTGTAAAACAGCAATTAATACAATTTCTAAATTTGTTAATGAATACAATGTAGAAGAGTATTAGAAAAAAAAACAGTGAAATTTGTGCTACCAGTGTCACATAAGACTGGTCGGTTTTGGGCGAAGACCGTAAGAATAAGTGTAGATGGCTCATTTTGAGAGGGAGCTTATTCTTCGCCCGTTTTTTTTTAATATAGTTTCCTATCAAAAACAGGAGTTGCAATTGTTCAATTTTGAAGAATTATTTCATAATTTCAAAATGAATTGTTTTTTTAAAAATCCTCTATATTTTAAAATTCTTTGTCTGTTTGAAATAAAAGAATCAAAACAAATTTTTTCTGCAATTAGATGTGGTAAACAAATTATTGAATATAATCCTGATATTTTAGAAACAATGACGGTGGCAGAAATCAGAAACCTTCTTATTGCAGAATTAAACAGAATAATTCTTCGCCATCCTTATCGCAAAAAGCCAAACAGTTGTTATGATACACTTTGGTATGAAGCAAGTGATATTACTATAAAACAAGAAAAAATCTTCAAATATAATTTCCCTGCAAATCACAACATGGAATATTATTATAATGAACTAAAAAAACTCAAAGAAGAAGATATAGAAATTAGTCCTAATGGTAATTCCTCTATGTTAGGAATGCAAACTGATACAACAAATTCAGATGATACAAATAATAATGAAAGTGGAAATAATAATATAAAAAAAGATTCAGAAGATTCAGAAGAATCAAAAAATCAAAAACAACAATCAAAAAATGAGGAATCTCAAAAAAATCAGGAAGAAAAAAACTCAAAAGA
>JAGARY010000330.1 GCA_017622055.1 Treponema sp.
AAAAAGAACGTGAAGCAAAATTAGCAGAAGAAAAACGAATTGCAGAAGAAAAACGCAAGGCAAAAGAAGCTGAAATTGCAAAGAAAAATGCTGAATTAAAGAAAAAAATTGATGCCGTAAATGAAGAACTTAATCTTGGAAAAGTTGCTTTGTCTACTGGTGATATTGAAACTGCAATGAAACATTTTGAAAAAGCTAGTTCTATGCTTCCAGTTGATGAACAACCTTCTGATTATGATGCTAGTGTAAAATCTGAAATTGCTCAGGCACTTTACGAAGCTTATGAAAAATCGGAATCAAAAGAAGAAAAAGAACGATTATTTAATGAAGCGGTGAATATGGCAAAAATGGCTTTAAATGATAATCCAAATGATGCAAATTCACATTATATTTTGTCTCAAGAAGCTACAAATAAAAAAGATTGGAATACCGCTTTGACAGAATTAACAAAAGCAATTCAAAATAATCCAAATAATTACATTTATTATTATGATTTAGGAAAAATTCAATATCGTCAGAAAAAATATTCTGAAGCAATGCGCTCTTTTACAACTTCTTGTGAAAAAGAACCAAATTACGCTCCAAGCAGATATAATTTAGGAGTTACTCAATTAAAACTTAAAAATGAAAATGCTGCTCTTTCGGCTTTTAGAAAAGCAATTGAAATCAATTCAAAATATGAAAAAGCGTATATTGAAGAAGCAAGAATTTTATCAAGACGTGGTGATTTTAATGGAGCAATAAAATCTTACGAAAAAGCGTTAGAAATTGATAATAGAAATGTGGAATCGACAATGGAACTTGGAAGTGTTTATTATCAAGCAGGAAAACTTTCAAAGGCAGAAGAAAAATTCAGAAAAGCAATTTCTATGTTAGAACCTTGTTCAGATTTAACATTAACAAAGTTTAATCTTTCTACAGTTTTGTTTGATCAAAATAAAATAAGTGAAGCAGAAAAATTTGCAAGAGAAGCATACCAAGAAAAAGATTATGTGAAAAATGACAAAACAAAAGCGAATATTATATATAACTATGCTTTAATTCTTGATATTTCTAAAAAAGTTGATGAAGCAATTCCGTTTTATATGGAAGTTTTAAAGTTAAATCCAAATCATACAAAGACAAAAATCAACCTTGGTGTAATGTATATGAATTTAACACCTCCAGATGTTGATACAGCAATGGCTTTGTTCCTTCAAGTTTATAATGCAGACAAAAATAATTTTGAAGCTAACAACAATTTGGGAAATGCTTATTTGTTAAAAGAAGATTATGCAAATGCAATTGTTTATTATCAAAATGCATTAAAAATTGATTCAAAAAATCTTGATGCAAAAAGTAATCTTTCTAGAGCGTACGCAAAAAACGGTGAATATGAAAAAGCCAAAGAAAGTTATACAGAATTGCTTAGAATGAATCAAAAAGATTGGGATGCTTACATAGAACTTGCAAAAGTTTGCATTCAATTAAATCAAAACAACCTTGCAGAAGGATATTTGCTCACTGTAAAAGAAAAAAATCCAACGTTCAAGGCTGCTGAAATTGATACATTATTGGAGTCGATTAAGTAGATTTTGTGATGATTTATGAAAGTCCCCTGGCGATTTTTGAGTCAGGGGATTTTTTTTCTGTACCTGTCTTTTTTTTGTTGCGGTAGGTAATACTATTACTTAGAAAACTCTACATCTAGGAAATAAAATCTTTTTGTTAAAAAGTCAATTAATAAATCTATTTCACTTTGATATGTTGTCCTCTGTTCATAACCATCAGGATTTGGCCAAACATAGGTTCCTAAAATGTTCCATTTTATAAAGTTTAACTTAGCAGCTTCTGATATATTATCAGCATTACTTTGAATTGTTGTAGTAATAAAAGTTCTTAGTTCTTCTTTTTTTTGGTCCCATCTTTCTTTTAATTTTGTTTTAAAACTTTCATCCTCAAAAAGGCGGGAAATCCATCTTGCATTTGCAATATAATATCCTTGTGGGGTATCGCATCCATTATAATTTATATTTCCACAACTTATATCAAAATCCCAATTGGGGCCCATGTGTAATAATTTATCTTCTGGATTATAGTACAAATATACGGAACTAAAAAATATAGCATCATTGTTTTTTGTTAGTTCATTAATAATATACCAATCAATAAAAGAATCTATATCAAAATATTTTCTATAACCATTTGTTTCATCTAACCAATTTTCACCATAAAGTACATCTTCTGCTTTTTGAACTATTTCTTTAATTGTTTCTTGGACTTCAGAAGGCACTTCATCTGGTTCTTTTAATGAAAATGCAACACCTTTTGTTGTTCTAAAGTTAAAAAGTTCATCCATTCGTTCGTTCACTTCACAAATAAAACCACCATCATTTATATCAATAAAAGAATCTCCATTTATGTCTTCTTCAATTTTATCAATGGCTTGAATATTTACTCTATTTTTATCAATTTTTATTTGTTCTCCAAGCAAGTAAACTCCGTTATATTTTCCATTTAAAATTAGGTGAACAGATTTAAAAGAAGGATTCCAAACTTTATTAAAAATATTATTGCCCATTTGTGAAGCTAGATAATTTCTTAGAAGTGTTTTATCACTGTAATTTGCAATTAAAACCCATCTTTTGTGTTTTTTCATTCCTAAAATTTTTTCTTTAGATTCTAACTTTAATGAATATGATTTTTTTGGTTGCCCCCAACTAGAATTTCCGCACCCCTTTATTTCTGTATTTATAGACAAATTTTCTTCAGCACAGTAATCGCCTGTTAAGTTAAAAGTGGCCTCAAGCCAGTCTTCTTTTGAAGTAATTGCTATGTTATCAACTGTGTTGATTTCTACAATTGGCAAATTTGTTGCTTTTAGAGATTCTATATTTATGCTTTCTTCCTTAAAATTACATTCTGCACAAAATCTATTTAATGTTATTTCATCTTTTATTTCCCATTCACCAAAAGTATGTTCTGCTAAATTCTTTTTTTCTTCTGTGTGTTCACAAGTTGCTGCATACCAGTGATTTGTTTCGTCATAAGTTAATTCGTCTGAAAACTTGTGGGTGTGTTCTAGTTTATCTATAGTTTCAGTTTTTTCATATTTACAAACAGAACAAACTTGTTTTTTGCTACCTTCAGATTCTTCTGTTGCTTCTTTTGTGATTTCCCATTCACCAAAAGTGTGTTCATGTACTTGTGGGGCACATCCAAAAATCAAAAAAATTAGTCCAACGGTTGTTATAAATCCTATCTTTTTTTTTAACGAATACATAAAAGCTCCTGTTTTTATTAATTTGTAATGGTAATTCATTTAGAATGTATTATTTAGATTCTATATCAAAAAGAATTGAAATTCAATCAAAAAGAAATAAATTTAAAATTAACAATTCTTTTAGAATGTTATAAAAGAATGAAAATAGGTCATAATTTAAAATAAATGGAAGAAGTAAACATTAGAAAAATTTTTGGTGAAAATGTAAAATATTATCGAAAGAAACTAGGATTATCTCAGGAACAACTTGCAGAACGATTAGAAATCAGCACAAATCATCTAAGTGTTATTGAAACAGGAACTAAATTTGTAACTTACAAATTATTAGAGAAGATAGTGTGCGAGTTGCAAGTTTTACCTGCTACGTTGTTTTATACTTCTTCTTCAATAGAGTCTGATGAATCAAAAGTAAATAAAATAAATTTAATAATAGATGACGAATTAAATTCTACTTCTTCAAGAATTCATAATCGTCTTAGAGAAATCTTATAATACTTACGTTCCTGCCAATTTTTGTGGCCATCCCTTATAATTATTCACTTTTTTTTTTTTTTCTCATCAACTTGCATATTTTTTACATTTTTCTCCTAGTATATATATGAGCATAAAAAGTTATTGCAGCCACGTGAAAATGTCTGCTATGGATTGCTTCGCCTACGGCTCGCAATGACGGAGATTGAACAAGGGCAAGCCAGTTGCCCCGCACAGAATAAGCTAAAAATTGCTTTCGCAATTTTCTTAACGCTTTTTCATTGAACACCGGCCGCCAGCGGCCTTACACAGGAGGAGAACCTAAAAAATGCAGTGCATTTTGTTTTAAGTCGCTGCAAGCAGCTTACCAAGTTTCTTGAAGAAACTTGCGGTTTTCCATTTGAACACGGGCAAGCCAGTTGCCCCGCACAGGATAAGCTAAAAATTGCTTTCGCAATTTTCTTAACGCTTTTCCATTGAACACCGGCCGCCAGCGGCCTTACACAGGAGGAAAACCTAAAAAATGCAGTGC
>JAGARY010000331.1 GCA_017622055.1 Treponema sp.
AAAAATGGGCTTTTATTAAAAGAAGACAAAAAATCACCATCTTTTACAACTAGGCCAACCGTGATAGAATGGAAAAACGATTATGAATGTTTTATTACTTTAACCGAAGGCAAGTTTCATGAAGTGCGAAGAATTTTTGAAACTTTGGGAAATTGTGTTATAATTTTGAAGCGAATTTCATTTTATAATTATGATTTGGGAACTTTGAAAGAAGGGAAAATAAAGAAGTTATAAATTGAACACCGGCCGCCAGCGGCCTTACACAGGAGAAATTAATGGAAGGTTGTGTTTTAGCAGGCACAAATAATCTTTTTACAGTTGAATGTTCGGACAATGTTGTGCGAAATTGTACAATCAAAGGGAAAGTTTTAAAATCTGAAAAAGAATTTTATAATCCCATTGCCCCAGGAGACGTTGTTCAAATTGAAATTGACCCACTAAATGATGCAAAAGGTCAAATTATTTCGCTAAATCAACGAAAGAACACTTTTTTAAGATGGAATGTAAAAGGAAGATGTCCACAACTTTTGGCAAGTAATCTTGATTATTTAATTCTTGTTACAACACCAGACGAACCTCCGTTTCGCCCAAGATTTATAGACAGAGCCTTGGCACAAGCGGAACATCAGGGAATTACGCCAATTGTAGTTTGCAACAAATGGGATTTAGCAGGAAAGATGTTACAAGAGGGAAATGAAGATGAATACAATGAGATTGATAAAAGATTAAACATTTGGGAAGACTTGGGCTACAAAGTTTTAAGAATTTCTGCAAA
Source organism: Treponema sp. (assembly GCA_017622055.1). Classification (GTDB taxonomy): domain Bacteria; phylum Spirochaetota; class Spirochaetia; order Treponematales; family Treponemataceae; genus Treponema_D. The sequence continues at coordinate 776 of JAGARY010000331.1, forward strand.
AACTGGAGAAGGAATGACTGAATTTGCAGAATTGCTGGAAGATCATCTTTCGGCATTTGTAGGTCAATCTGGAGTTGGAAAATCTAGTTTAATAAACGTTATGGACAACACTTGCGTTTTAAAAACTGGAAGCCTTTCTCAAAAATACGGCAGAGGATGTCACACAACTACAAAAGGGACTTTAATTCACCTTACATTAAACGAAACTTTGGTAGATGGCATTCAAGGCAGAAAGGCAAACATAATTGACACTCCGGGAATTAGACGTTTTGTTTTAGACGACATTCAAGCCGACGATTTGGCTTTATATTTTAGAGAATTTGAACCTCACGTAGGAAAATGTAAATTTGGACTTGGATGCAAACATAAAACAGAACCAGATTGCGCAATTTTGTTAGCAGTAGAAAACAAAGAAATTACCCCAGAACGATATGACAGTTGGTCACGAATTGCTAACGAAATTAGAACAGGAACCTGGGAAGATTAAAAATCTAATATGAACGAAAAAACATTAAAAGAAATTGATTACTTTAGAATTAGAGAAGAAGTAGCTGGATTTTGTTTAAGTGAAGAAGGAAAAAAATCACTTTTAGAAAGAAATCCACTTACAAAATTACAAGAAATTGAATATTTAAAAAATGCCAGCCGAGAATGGACATCATATTTGTCATCTGGTGCTTCAAATCCGTTGAATGGATGGGAAAGCGTTGGACCTCTTCAAAAAATAATCAAAACAACTGGCATGGCTTTGTCTTTGGAACAAGTTAAAGCTTTAGGACAATTTTGTTTGGCTCAAAAAAAAGTAAAAGAAAGCATTGCTTTACATCAAACAGAATTAAATTTAAAAGTTTTAACAGAAAAAGTTGAACAATTACCAGATTTTTCAGAAACAGAAAAACTCATTTTTAGAATTATTACTCCAGATGGTGAATTACGTGATTTACCAGAAATTGTAGAAATCAGAAAGCAAATTGCAAATCTAAACAACAAAATCAAAACCATTATGCAAAAATTCACTTCTGATCAAAAATTATCTGGAGTTTTAGAATCTAACATTCCGGTTTTAAGAAATGGTCGGCAAGTTTTGGCTGTAAAATCAAATCAGCAAAACAGAATTTCTGGAATTATTCACGAAGTTAGCCAATCTGCACAAACAGTTTATATTGAACCTGAAGAAGCGGTAAGATGCAGCAACGAATTAATTCAAAAAGAAAACGAATTAATTTACATTATCAACAAGATTCTTGCGGAATTAACATTAAGTTTGCAACCTTCAATTCCGTTATTCAATCAAGCTCTTCCAATTATGTGCTTTTTTGATACAACTTTGGCTGCGGCTCGTTGGGGAAACGCAAATAATTGTTGCTACGCTTTGCCAATTTACGACAAAAATCCGGAGCCTCCTCTACTTTATCAGGCAAGACATCCTTTGCTGGGAGAAAAAGCGGTTCCAATTGATATAAGATTCATGGAAGGAAAACGGGTTTTGATTATTACAGGTCCAAACACAGGTGGAAAAACTGTAACATTAAAAACTTTTGCACTTTTTTCAATGTTGAATCAAACTGGGCTTCCTGTTCCTGCTGGAGAAGGCACTAGACTTCCAATTTTTAAAAATCTTTTTGCAGACATTGGAGATGATCAATCACTAGATCAAAATCTTTCAACTTTTAGTGGGCACATGAAAAACATTGCAGAAGCGGTAAATGGTGCTGGAAAAGAATCACTTGTTTTGCTAGATGAACTTGGAAGCGGAACTGATCCACAAGAAGGAACTGCAATTTCAATGGCCGTTTTGGACGAATTAATCAAAAAAGAAAGTTTTGTTTTGGTTACAACTCATCAAGGAATTCTAAAAAATTACGGCTACACAAATCCAAGTTGTATAAACGCATCAGTAGAATTTGATCAAGCTTCACTTTCGCCATCTTATCATTTATTGATGGGAGTTCCAGGAGAAAGTCACGCCCTTGATATTGCTTCTCATTCTGGACTTCCAAAAAATATTGTAAAAAATGCCCGAGATTACATTGCAACTGAACAAGCTGATGTTTCGGCATTAATTCGTGGATTAAACAGAAAACACGTTGAACTTAACAAAGTTCAAAAATTGGCAGAACAAAAATCAAAAGAAACTCAAGAAAAATCAGATAAACTTAAACAAAAAGAATTGGAATTACGTCGCAAAGAAAATGAACTAAAAAAAGGAAAACAACAAGAATTAAACGACTTTTTAATTCATTCTCGCCGCCAATTAGAAAATCTTGTGCGAACTTTAAAAGAAGGTGAAATCACAAGGGAAAAAACACTGGCTGTAAAACAATTCATTTCTGATTTAACAAAAGACACAGAACGCCTTGAACAAAAAACAGAAATAGAAGAAGAAAAATTAGTTCGTGCCGAAGAAGAATTTGAAAAAGAATTAAAAACTAGAAAAAATCAGCCTTCAAACAAAAAAACAAAGAAAAAAATGAGCAACGCAGAAGCCTTAAAATATGCCACACCAATGGAAAACATGGGGGCTGGTTCAAATAATCAAAAAAAATCTGCAACTTTGGAATCAAAACCTTTAATTTTTGAACCAGGGGCAAAAGTTTTGGCTGGCAACAACAGCGAAGGGATCTTAATTGACGATGCAAGAAAAGGTTTGTGGAATGTACAATTTGGTTCTGTAAAAATGACTGTAAAACAAAAAGACTTAAAACTTGTTAGCAGCCCAGAAGATTCAATTTTGGCAACCCCTTCAATTTCTTACGATTTGTCTACAAGTGGCGGCGAAGTTGAACGCCCAGTGTTTGAATTGCGACTTTTGGGAATGCGTGGAGAAGAAGCAATTAAAGCCTTGGAACATCAAATTGATTTAGCAGCATTAAATAATTTTCCACATTTTAGCGTAATTCACGGAAAGGGGGACGGAATTTTGCAACAATTAGTAAAAGATTATCTTTCTCATTCTCCAATGGTAAAAGATTTTTCTTTTGCACCTGCAGAAGATGGTGGTGCTGGCAAAACTTACGTTACGCTAAAATAAAAGTTTTGATTAAAAACGATTAAGAATTGATTAAAAATTTAGGATTTTTTGAAATATGAAACAATGGTTTGAAGAAGAAGATTTTTGGATAAATTACGCACCAATTATGTTTGACGACGCTCGTTGGGCCGAAGCTCCAGACGTGGCAGAATATGTAAAAAAAATTGCAAACTTAAAAGAAGGTGATTCTGTTTTGGACGCAGGCTGCGGACTTGGCAGAATTAGCGTGGAACTTGCCGCATTAAATTTAAAAGTTACTGGTGTTGATATTATTCAAAGCGAACTTGACGCCGCAGCCGAAAGTGCAGCAGCCGAAGGGGTGGAACTTGAACTTATTAATGCAGATTTGCGCACTTTTTCTTCTTCAAAAAAATTTGATTGTGCAGTGAATCTTTACACTTCTTTTGGGTATTGCGCAACCGAAGAAGAAGATTTAATCATCATAAAAAACATTTTTGATTCATTAAAAGACGGCGGAACTTTTATTTTGGAATGCGTTAGCCGAGAAACTGCAATTATGTATTTTACCAAAGGCGAAGAATTTGACCGTGCGGGAATGAAAGTGACAACTAAGTTTAAAGTGGAAGGGGCGTGGGAAGGATTAATTTCTGAATGGAATTTAGAAGCTCCCAACGGGAAAAAAATCCACCACGTATTTACACAACGCCTTTATTCCGCCGCCCACTTACGCGACAAAATGAAAAAAATTGGATTTAGCAAAGTGGACGTTTATGGCGATTTTGATTTTTCACCATACGACCAAAACGCCCGAACAATGATTATTGTAGCTAGAAAGTAATTTGAAAAATCTCACAAAGCTGTTTTCACACTTTATTTTACTAAGACTTAGTTTTATACTGAACAAAATCCACTTTTGATAGTATAATGGACTTATGAATCAAGTAGAACAAACTCAAAACGCAAAGGATTTCTTTGAATATTGGCAAGATAAAGGCGACGAAAAACAAGAAACACAACGCTATTGGATTGAACTTTTACAAAATGTTTTAGGAATTGAAAATCCATCTAGATATATTGAATTTGAAAAAACAGTAAAAATCAAACACACAAATTTTATTGATGCATATATTTCTAGCACAAAAGTTTTAATTGAACAAAAAGGTGCAAAAGTTGATTTAACAAAACCTCAAGAACAATCAGATGGAGCAATGCTTACTCCATATCAACAAGCAAAACGTTATGCAGATGAACTTTCATACGATTTAAAACCACGGTGGATTGTTGTAAGCAATTTTAAAGAAATTCATATTCACGATATGAATAACCTTCACGCAGAACCAGAAATCATTTTGCTTGAAAATCTTGAAAAAGAATATTACCGTTTACAATTTTTAGTTGATACAAAAAATGAAAAT
>JAGARY010000332.1 GCA_017622055.1 Treponema sp.
GCAGCTGCAATTTGGGAAATAATCTGATTTAAAATTTCTTTTTGGTCATCTAAAAGGGAAGTGTTAAATAAAAGTCTTCCCAAATGCCAGTCGCTAGTTTGTAAAAAATGCATATAATCATTATATAGTAAAATTTTAAAAAGTATAGTTTTTGCAATGAATTTTTAATATATTGATAATATTCTCTATTGATAATAATCTCTATTTGACCACTATCATTTTATAGTATATAATTATGCTTTCTTAAAAAATTGTTGAGGTTATGTTATGGAATTAAAAGGACGCAGCTTTTTAACATTAAAAGATTTTTCATCAGAAGAAATTCTTGGTTTGCTTGATTTGGCAGCAGATTTAAAAGAAAAGAAAAAGAAAGGAATTCCTGTTGATATTCATCGTGGAAAAAACATTGCCTTAATTTTTGAAAAAACTAGTACAAGAACTCGATGTGCATTTGAAGTTGCCGCTCACGATTTAGGTATTTGTACAACTTACCTTGCAGAAGGAAGTCAAATTGGAAAAAAAGAAAGCATTGAAGATACAGCTCGTGTTCTTGGAAGAATGTTTGAAGGAATTGAATATCGTGGATTTGAACAAACTCTTGTAGAAGATTTGGCAAAATATTCTGGAGTTCCTGTTTGGAATGGTCTTACAAACGAATATCATCCAACTCAAATGCTTGCAGATATGCTTACAATTCGCGAACATTTTGGAAAATTAAAAGGATTAAAATTGGTTTATTTTGGAGATGCTCGCTACAACATTGGAAATTCTTTGTGCATTGTTTGTTCAAAATTAGGATTGAACTTAACTCTTTGTGCTCCAAAAAAATATTTTCCAAATGAAACCCTTGTTGCAGAATGTAATCAATGGTGTAAAGAAAGTGGCGGAACAATCACTTTGGAAGAAGACGTTGCAAAAGCTGCTACTGACGCAGATATTATTTACACAGATGTTTGGGTTAGTATGGGTGAACCTGACGAAGTTTGGGCAGAACGCATTGCAGATTTAAAAGCTTATCAAGTTAATAGTGATGTAATGAAAAAAGCAAAATCTACAGCAATTTTTATGCACGATTTGCCTTCTTTCCATGACTTAAATACAAAAATTGGAAAAGAAATTCACCAAAAATTTGGACTTGAAGCAATGGAAGTTACAGACGAAGTTTTTGAAAGTGCTCAATCTGTTGTTTTTGACGAAGCAGAAAACAGAATGCATACAATAAAAGCTGTAATTGCTGCAACTTTAGGAAACAATTTTTAATTTTTTAGAATTAGAGGATTTAGAGGTAAAAATATGAACGCTATTATTACAGTTGTTGGATCAGATAAAGTTGGTATTATTGCAAAAGTTTCTACATATCTTTCAGAACACAAAATTAATATTCTTGATATTACACAAACAATTTTATCAGGAAATTTTGTAATGATGATGATGGTAGAATTAAAAAATGCCGACATCGCAATTGATGAACTTAGAACTCAAATGGAAAAAACTGCCACAGATATGGGTGTAGATATCAATATTATGAGTGAAAAAGTTTTTTCTGCAATGCATAGAGTTTAAAAAAAAACAACATGTAGTATATAAATTGTAAAAAGTGATATATAATATTATTAAAAGTCTTATTTCAATTATGTTTTTGATTATAAAAGTTTGTAATGTAAAATAGTCGAATCTTTTTTTTCAATGGACGTTATGAATTTAGATTATTATATTCTTGGTGAAGTTACAGTTTGTATTTTATCTGCAATATTATGTTATAATATTTTTGCAACATTCTCTCCGTACGAAAGATCTCATCGGTTGTTTTTATATTCGGCTGTATCGTCTTTTATAGTTTCATTTTCTGATGTATTAACTGTATTTTGTATAACATATTATTACAAATTTCCTTCATCAGTTTCTTATATAATTAATTTTATATATTTTGTGTTTTTAATAGCGGTTCCATATTTTTTATCTTGTTATTCCTACACTTTAACTGTTTCTAAACGTAATGCAACAAAAATTGGGTATATTATTCCTTCTGTCGTTTACCTATTGTATATTTTAATTTTGATAATTAATACAAAAACTGGGTGGATTTTTACAATAAATTCCACAGATGGATATATTAGAGGGCCATATATTGCTATAACTTACATAGTTGCTGTAATGTATATCGTTTTATCCTTTGTATATGCATTATTCACAAGAAAATATGTGGCAAAAAGACTTTTAATTGTATTTTTGATTTATCCAGTTATAGCACTTTTGATTATTATTGTTCAGTTTATTTATCCAAAAGTTTTATTAACTGGTGTTGCAAGTTTTTCTTCTTTATTGATTGCTTATATTTCAGTTCAATCTGATATGCTTGAGTTTGATTTGGGAATAGGACTATTTACAGAACATAAATTACAAAAACATTAAAAAATAATAAAGGTGTTTTGTATGTTTTTGCGATTGATAATTTAAGTTTTATTCAAGGTCATTTATCAAGTATACAGTTTCATAATCTTTTATTAAAAATTGGAAATAAATTTAAAAGTGATTTTGGTGTTTATGTTTATCATATAACTACAGATAGATTTGCAGCAATTGTTGATGATATAAATATAGTGAAAAAACAGTCATTGCAAGTTGATGATTATATAAAAGAATTGGAAGCAGAATTTAAATTTACACTTCCTGTTCCTTTAAGTTATTATCAAGTTTCTTTAGAGTTTTTTGAAGGTGAAAAAAATTATAACCATATAGTAGAAATTGTTAATAATTTGTTGGTAAAAGCAAAAGTTTCTGGAACAAGAAGTTTGGTGTCTTGTGATGATTCTGTTTTGGAAGATATGGAATACAAGCGATTCATTTTTGATGTTTTAAAACGAGAATTGAATCTTGAGTCTGATCAGTTCCAAGTTTATTATCAACCAATCTTTTCAATTAAAGAAAATAAATTTGTCTACATGGAAGCTTTATCACGTCTTTTGAATACAGAACGTGGAAATATTTCTCCAGTAGATTTTGTTGCTGTTGCTGAAAATAAAGGTTTAATTGACAAATTAGGTGATGTTGCATTTGAAAAGATTTGTAAATTTATTTCTGAAAATAAAGATGTAGTGAATGCTGTTTCTGTAAACTTTTCGGTTTATCAAATTTCTTCACCAAATATTGTTGATAAAGTTTTGAATACAATTGAAAAGTTTGGTTTGTCTCCTTCAAATATCATTATTGAAATTACAGAAAGTGTGTTCATTGAAAATTTTGAATTGATTAATAGTAATATTGAAAAATTGGCAAATGCTGGAATAAAATTTTACCTTGATGATTTTGGTACAGGTTATTCAAATTTAACTAGTGTTATTGCATTGCCATTTTCTACAGTAAAAATGGATAGATCTTTAGTTTTGACAATGGAAGAAAGTAATCGAAACTACAAATTAGTAAAAAATTTGATTAGTACATTTAAAGATGCCAATCTTGAAGTTTTGGTTGAAGGTGTTGAAACTCAAGAACAAAATTATTTGGTAAAAAATGCAGGTGCAGATTATGTTCAAGGTTATTTATACAGTAAGCCACTTTCTGCAGCAGACTGTATAAAACTTTTGAAATAGTCTAGAAAGTAATGATTTCCTCGTAAACTTGAATTGCAAACTGATCAGTCATTCCAGAAATGAATTCTATTACACATTTTGTGAAAGATTCATTGTCATTTACATCAAAAATCTGTGGGGAATTTAATCTTTAAATTGATTTTTTGTCGATGTAGGAATGTTTTTCAACTATAAATGGTTTGTATGCTGTTGTTTTTACAAGCCACAATTCAAAAGTTTGTTGCAATTTTGGATATAGTTTTAGAGCTTGTGCTACTCGTCCAGATTTTGCGTAAGGATGAGTTTTCATTAAAGTTCTAAAAATTGTTTTGATTATGTTTTCTGCGTAAATTGCAAATTCTTTTAAGCGCCAATGGTTGTAAATGTATGCAAAATTGAATTTTTTAATTTCCAAAATAAATTTAAAATATTCATCAGAAAAGCAAAGTCCTTTTTCTATGGAACTTTGTTCGCACAAATCAACAATTAAATCATTTATTAAAACTGTTGTATTTATGGCTTTTCCGCTTCGTAATGCATGGGCCCCTTTTCTTTCAAAACCTAAAGTTGATCCAACAATTTCGCGCAAAACTCTGTAAGATGCCATATCCAAAATGTGATATGCTCTGGCGTCTTCAATGTCTCGGCCAAGGTAAGCAATTTTGTCTGCAATTTTTACAACACAACCTTCCCATGTGTACGGCTGAATAAAACCTGGACGCTTCATTGAATACAAATCGATTGCTTCTTTGCGAGGTTTTATTCCTTGTTGATCAATTTCGCCACAATGGCAAATTAAACCATCTCTTACGGCGTAAGTTAAATTTAATGGTTGCTCAATTCCATTTGGATCTTGTAAAGTTTCTATGTAATCTGCAAAAAATAAGGAGTTTCTTTCGTGCCAGAATTTTTTTGGAGCATTGGCACCTTCTTTTTGTTCTAAAAGATTGTTTAAGCAGTCTTCACCGTGATGTCCAAAAGGTGCGTGTCCAATATCGTGGCCAATTGCAATTGTTGAAGTTAATGTGTCATTTAAGCCTAAATATTTTGCAATTGTAGAAGAAACTGATGCGACGTGAGAAACGTGTTCCATTCTTGTACAGATGTGATCATTATGAGGTGCAAAAAAAACTTGAGTTTTGTGTTTTAATCGTCGGTAGGCTTGGCTGTGTAAAAGTCTTGTATAATCTCTTTCAAATTCAGAGCGAATATCATTATTTCTAGCGTAAATTTCTTTTTCACGTTTTATTGATTGTTTCCATTTTTCGCTATTTTCTGAACATTTTTCGTTTTCAAATGCGTTTCTCATATTTTTAATATACAAAAAAAAAGAC
>JAGARY010000333.1 GCA_017622055.1 Treponema sp.
ACGTTTTGCAAGTGCTCCTGTCCAAGCAAAAATTGTAGCTACAGGGTTTGTAGAAGTTTTTTCGCCTTTGAGGTAGCGGTAGTAGTGTTTTTGAACAGTTCCGTGGCTTGCTTCGTATTCAAATTTTCCGTCTGGGCTTACCAAAACAGAAGTCATCATTGCTAAAGAACCACAAGCAGAAGCAATCATATCACTCATAACGTCGCCGTCGTAATTTTTAGTTGCCCACATGAATCCGCCTTCGCTACGCATAACACGAGCAACTGCGTCATCAATTAATGTGTAAAAATATTCAATTCCAGCTTGGTCAAATTTTGCTTTGTATTCTGTGTCAAAAACTCTTTGGAAAATTTCTTTGAAGTTTCCGTCGTAAGTTTTAGAAATTGTGTCTTTTGCACCAAACCAAACGCTCATTTTTCTGTCTAAAGCGTAAGTAAAACAACAACGAGCAAAGCTTTCAATAGATTTATCTAAGTTGTGAATTCCTTGAATAATTCCAGGGCCTTTCATGTCCATAATTGTTTTGCGAATTTCTTTTCCGTCTTCACCTGTAAAAACAAGTTCAGCTTTTCCTGCAGTTGGACATTTAATTTCGCAGTTTTTGTAAACATCACCATAAGCGTGACGACCAAGAACAATTGGTTTTTCCCAACAACTTACAGTTCCTTTGATGTTGTTTACAAAAATTGGTTCACGGAAAACTGTTCCGTCCAATTCTGCACGAATAATTCCGTTTGGAGAAGGAGTAAGTTGTTTTAATTTATATTCTTCCATACGAGCTGCGTTAGAAGTGATTGTTGCACATTTTACACCAACTCCAAGGCGTTTAATTGCTTCTGCAGACTCGTAAGTAATTTTGTCATCTGAATCATCACGACTTTTCAAACCTAAATCATAATATTCAGTTTTTAAGTCTACAAAAGGAATAAGTAATTCATCTTTAATTACTTTCCACAAAACACGTGTCATTTCATCGCCATCAAGTTCTGCGATGGCATTTTTCATTTGAATCTTTTCCATGATTAGCATTATAAACTTTTGCGGTGGTTTCTACAACTACATCTCTACTGTTATGGCGTCATCTGCCTTAAAAAACGCTGTATATGGAACTTCTGTGCGTGCAAAAGTGTCTGTTTCAATTCCGTAAGTGCCATCTCCGGGCTTGCCACCTTTTAACAACGCTTTTTCGTAATAAACTTTTCCCGCGGCAATGCCTTCAACACAAACAATACCTTCCATTGTGCCGTTTCCTGCCATGTTTGACTTTGTAATTATTTGCCCGTCAAAAGTCCAGCCTTCTTCGTCGCAATAATTAGAGTAAGTAATTGTAATTACAGCACCAAAACCCTTAATTTTTGTTTTATAATGCAAAGTTCCTGAAACAAGCCCTTGGATAGTTTCTTCACCAAGTTTTGCAAGGGCACCTTTTTTGTTCATTAATACAAGGCGTTTTTGGGTTTTGTTAATGGCATTTAGATAATCTACAAAATAGTTTTCTGCAATTTGAGTTTCTTCTTGTTCTAAAGATAATTCTTCTATGGGCTTGCTTTCAATTTCTTGAGCATATAAAAATCCAAAATTTAAGAAAAATAAAAATACAAATTTCT
>JAGARY010000334.1 GCA_017622055.1 Treponema sp.
ATATACGGGGTGATTTTTATGTCTTATGATTCAATGATTGAACAAATAAAAACTGTTCCTCAAGAATGTTTGGTTGATATTGAAAATTATATCCAATTCGTTTTATATCGCTACAATCAAAATTCTAATACCAATAACACAAAAAACTTATCAAAACATTTTGGTTCTGTAAAATTCGACAAAGACGCCCTTTCTATTCAGCAGGAAATGCGAAATGAATGGAACTAATTTTCTTGCTGACACTAACGCATTAATATACCTACTCAATGGAAACCAATGCATGAGTAACTATTTGCAAAAGAATCTGTATGTTTCTGTCATTTCCGAAATGGAATTATTGTCTTATTCTGGGATAACTCCAGATGAAGAAATGCAAATTAAATCATTTTTAAATGATTGTAATGAAGTGACACTTACAAATGAAATAAAAGATAAAACAATTGAAATACGAAAAAAATATAAAACAAAACTTCCTGATGCAATTATTGCTGCATCTGCTATTGTAAAAAACATTCCGCTTATTACCGCGGACAAAGGTTTTTGTCAGATTAGCAATTTAACCTTAGAACTAATTGTTCCCGTAATGTAAAAAAAGCTTCTCTAGTCTAAACTAAAGAAGCTCACAAGACTTTTGAAAACATTCTACCAGTGAAAAAAGCTTTATCAGACACTTTATTTCTCAAATATCATTGACAAAAAATACTCCACGCACATATATTTGTAATTATTCTTCTTACAAAGGAAATTAAATATGAAAAAAATCGGATTAGTTGGTGGAACAGGTCCAGAATCAACTCTTATGTATTACAAGGAATTAAATTCTCGAATTGATAAAATTACAAACTCAAAACAAATGCCTGAAATAAACATAGAAAGTGTAGATTTTAGAAAAGCTTGGACTTTTGTTGCAAATAAAAATTACAAAGCCTTGGCAGATTATCTTTCAGAAAAAATTATTAACTTAAAGAATAGCGGATGTGAAATCATCACACTAACAGCAGGAACTATGCACATTGTCTATGAAGAGATTGTAAAAAATACAAATATTGAATTAGTCAGCATTCCTAAAGTAATTTGCGAAGAAATCTTAAACAAAAAATATAGCAAGGTTGGAATGTTAGGAACAATTTTTACAATGGAGCAAGATTTTCTAAAGAAAGATTTGCAAAATGCAGGAATTGAAGTAATTGTCCCAGAAAAAGATGACCGAGAACTTATAGCAAAAAGAATTTTAGAAGAACTAGAGTTAGGAATTGTAAAAGATACAACTCTAAAAGAATTCCAACAAATAATCACAAAAATGAAATCAACACAAGGCATTCAAGCCGTAATTTTAGGATGCACAGAACTTCCATTATTACTTAATCCCAAAAATTGCCCTGTTGACTGTCTAGATAGCGTGGAACTTCACATACAAAAATTAATAAAATTGGCGAAGTAACGAGATAAAGTGTCTATATTTTTAGACAATTTACGTATTGTTATTAACTTTGCTTATTCAAAAATACGTCCGGTCAAGGGACACTTCGTCCAAGGCCTTGACTCGTCCGTTTTTAGGATTTGTAATAAACCCTAAATAAAAAATTCTATCCTTCCACCACACGCTCAACCCGCTTTGAAATACTTGTCAAAACCTCGTAGCTAATTGTATTTCCAATTTTTGCGTAGTCGTCGGCGGTCATAAGGGCACCGCTTTGGGAAGGACCAAAAATTACAACTTTATCCCACAATTTTACGTTTGGGTTGTTTTTGCCAATGTTTACCATGCACTGATCCATGCAAATGCGGCCACAAATTGGGTATAATTTTCCGTTAATTGTAACTTTGCCTTCTGGAGAAAATCTTCGTAAAAGTCCGTCTGCGTAGCCAATTGGCAAAACTGCAATATCTGTATCTTCGGGGCAAGCGTAAGTTCTTCCGTAAGAAATTGTTTTTCCTTTTTCAAAATGACGAATTGCTACAACTTTTGTTTCAAATGCCAAAACAGGTTTTAAATCAATATTCACACCTTTTGAATGCAAATATTCTTGAGTAATTTCGTCTGGATAATATCCGTAAGTAATAATTCCAGGTCTTACCATATCAAAATGCATTTCTTTGTTATTTAATAAAGCCGCAGAACTTCCACAGTGACAAATTCCAGGATTAATTCCTTCTTTTTTTACATTTTCAACTGCCAAAACAAAATTATCATATTGATTTTTTGTAAATTTTTGATTTTCTTCTGTCAAACTGTCCGAAACTGCAAAATGGGTACACATTCCTTGTAATTCAAGATGATTTTTTGAATTAATCAATTTTGCTTGTTCCCCTGCTTCATTTGCATAGCACCCAATTCGGCCCATTCCTGTATCTACTGCCAAATGAACTGCCACTTTTTTTGAATCATTTTTGTAAAATTTATCAGCGGCGTCAGACAATCCTTGAATATATTCTTTTGTAAAAACAAGAGGAATTAAATCTAACTTAAAAATGTCTTCAAATTCTTCTGGGATACACAAACTAAGCAACAAGATTTTTGATTTTATTCCTGCTTCACGCAATTCAAAAGCTTCTCCAATTGTGGCAACAGCAAGATATTCAATTCCAATTTCTTCTGCTATTTTTGAAGTTAAAATTGCATTATGACCATAAGAATCTGCCTTTACAGCAATACAGATTTTTGTATTTTTTCCAACAAGATTTTTGATTTGTGATATATTATGAACTAAATTTTCTTTATAAATAATGGCTTTTGTAGCTCGATTCATTTTCCACCCCAAAACTTACTACTCTCTTATTCTATCTATATAATAGAAAAATAACAATATATTTAGAGATA
>JAGARY010000335.1 GCA_017622055.1 Treponema sp.
CAATTGTATATTTAACAAAATAGATTTATAAAGAACGGTGAAATATGGCTTTTGTTCAATTTTCTCAAGTGTCTTTGGCATTTGGTGATAGAGATATTCTTAAAAATGTAACAATCAACTTGCAAACAGGTAGTAAAGTTGCGTTAACTGGTGCGAATGGTGCTGGAAAATCAACTTTAATAAAAGTCCTTGCGGGGCTTGTTCAACCAGACAGCGGTGACCGTGCTGTTCAAAAAGATTGTAGAATTACATATTTGCCTCAGAGTGGGCTTACTCACAACGGTTGTACTTTAAAAGAAGAAGCTGATAAAGCTTTTGAATTTGGCTACGAACTTCAACGCCAAATTGACGAAATTGGTACAAAACTTCAAGAAAATCCTTCAAACTCAGATGCCTTAGTTGTAAAACAAGCAGATTTAATTCAAAAACTAGAAGAAAGCGAATGGTACAGACGTGAAGCCACAGCCGAAACCGTTTTACTTGGTCTTGGTTTTTCCCGTGCAGATTTTAATCGCAACACAGAAGAATTTTCTGGCGGTTGGCAAATGCGCATTGCTCTTGCAAAAGCCTTAATGCAAAATCCAGACATTTTGTTGCTTGACGAACCTACAAACTACCTTGATATTGAAGCTCGCGGTTGGCTAGAAAGCTTTTTGCAAAACTACAAAGGCGGATTTTTGCTTGTAAGTCACGACCGCTACTTTTTGGATGTTACAATCAACGAAGTTTACGAACTTTTTAACGGAGACTTAAAACGCTATCCTGGAAATTTTTCTCACTACGAAAAAGTTCGTGAAGTTGAATTAAAAACTTTAATTGCAGATTACGAACAACAACAACAAGAAATCAATAAATTAGAAGATTTTATTACTCGTTTTGGATACAAAGCCACAAAAGCGGCCCAAGCTCAGGAATACCAGAAAAAATTAGACAAAATGGTAAGAATTGAAATTCCAGAAAGTCTTAAAAAAATCCATTTTAGTTTTCCTCCAGCACCACACAGTGGCCGACTTGTTTTGCGCCTAAACAACATTTGCAAATCTTACGACAAAAAAACAAACGTTCTTAATAACTTAGAATTAGTTTTGGAAAATGGAGAACGGCTTGTTGTTACAGGCCGCAATGGAGCTGGAAAATCAACTTTACTCAGAATAATTGCCGACGCCGACAAAGATTTTACCGGAGAAATTATTCCTGGTTCTGGAGTAAAAATTGGTTATTTTAGTCAGGACAACGCCGAAACAATCAAAGGAAAAGAAAATATCCTTGAATATTTAGAAAATCGTGCCCCATTGGAGCTCATTCCAAAACTTCGCGACATGCTAGGCTCGTTCCTTTTCCGCGGCGACGACGTTTACAAATCTTTAGATATGCTTAGCGGTGGTGAAAAAAGCCGCATTGCCTTGTTGCAACTTTTGCTTAGTCCTGTAAACCTTTTAATTCTTGACGAACCTACAAACCACCTTGATATTCACTCAAAAGACGTGCTTTTAGAAGCCCTAAAAGGTTTTGGTGGAACTGTAGTTTTTGTTAGCCACGACCGCGGATTTATTGAACAACTTGCCACTCGCGTTTTGGAACTCAAACCTGGTCAGTTCAAAAATTTCCCAGGTGACTATCAATTTTATATGGAGCAAATCCAAAAATTGGAAAATGCAGAAAATCAAGAAGGAGGGAAAAGCCTTTCCCTCGCTTCAGCTACAGAACCTTCACAACGTTCAGGTTCTGCATCTTCCGCTACCCATTCTAGCGGGGGAGACCCCCGCAACGCCCCCCAAGCTGTTTCAGAAACTAAACTTTCTTGGGAAGAACAAAAGAAAAAAGACGCCGAAAGACGCAAAATAGAAAAAGAAATTGCAAGACTAGAAGAAGAAATTCTTTCTTTAGAAGAAAAAAAATCTGAACTAGATGCAAAAATGGCAGATCCAGCAGTTTACTCCAACGGAGAAAAAGCAAAATCTGTTCAAAAACAAATAGAAGAAATTGCACAAAAAATAGAAGTCGCAACAGCCGCCTGGGAACAAGCGTCAGAAAATTTAGAATTGACGTCGGTAAAGGAAGCAAAGAGCTAACACGAGGAACTTTATGGAAAAAGCATTATATTTAATTCCTGTAACTTTGGGGGAAACTTCCATAGAACAAGTTTTACCTTCATACAACAAAGAAATCATTGTAAACATAAAACACTTCATTGTAGAAAATATCCGTTCTGCACGACGCTTTTTAAAAAAAGTAGAACAATCAATCGATATTGATCAACTCACATTTTACGAATTAAACAGACACACAGATACACGTTTTATTAGCCAATATTTGGAACCATTAAAAAAAGGTGAATCTGTGGGCATAATTTCGGAAGCTGGATGTCCTGCCATTGCCGACCCAGGTGCCGATGTTGTTGCAATTGCTCAAAAACAAAATATAAAAGTTGTGCCTTTAGTTGGACCTTCTTCTATTTTAATGTCTGTTATGGGAAGTGGTTTTAATGGTCAAAGTTTTGCTTTTAACGGATATCTTCCAGTAGAAACTCCCCAAAGAGTAAAAGCATTAAAAAAACTTGAATCAAAAGTTTGGAACGAAAATCAAACTCAATTGTTCATAGAAACTCCCTACAGAAATCTTAAAATGTTGGAATCAATTTTGGCAAACTTAAAACCACAAACAAAACTTTGCATTGCTTGCGGAATCACTTGCCCTGAAGAATACATAAAAACTCAAACAATAGAACAATGGAAAAAATCAAAACTTCCAGAAATCAACAAAATTCCAGCAATCTTTTTACTTGGAAAATAAGTTAAATACGTCCGGTCAAGGCACGCTTTGCTCAAGGCCTTGACTCGGCCGTTTTTAGGGTTTGTATTAAATCCTAAATAAATAATGATGCGTCAAAAGAAAGTATTTTCAGTATGACGCATCATTATAAAATTAAAAAAGTGGGGGAGAAAAAATTACCAAGGGGATTTTATAAGAGAATCCAGAAAATCAAGTTCGTTTTTCAAGGCTTCAAGTTCTTTACTCTCTTCTTCATCTTCAAAAAATAAAGTTCCTGTAAAAATAGCCTTTTCAGCGGATGTAATTGTTTCCTTCTTTTGTTCACCAGTTTTTCCATTAATATTAAGTTTTAAAAATTCTAATTCTTCTTTTGCGTTACTGTTCTTAGAATTATCTCCACCTTTTATTTTCAAGTCTCCTGAAGAAAGTAATTGCATAAATCCAGACCAAATCATTAAGGCATTTGTTTTCCCTTCTTCGTTGTTTAAATTAAATAAAAGTGCTTCGCCATCACTTGTGAAAGTTGGAACATTTTCATTGTATTGATCAAGAATTTTTCCTTCCGAAACTTCCATAAATACAACTGTTGCACCTGATTTATATTTTGTAATTCCTAAGAAACGCCCATTTGCAAAGGAAAGTGAAACTAAAGAAACTAATAAAAAAAGTAAAGCCATAAATTTTTTCATGATTGACTCCTTAAATAATTTATTTCCAGTTGATTACGGGTTGCTTTTCTTTGTCTAGAAATTTTCCCAATATGATTTTGAATAAATCAAAAATACATAAAATGATTGGAATAAAAGCTAAAACTATTGTTACAAGACAAATTATTCTAAATATTGCTTTTCCAGTGCGTCCAACATATAAAAGGTGTCCCCCAATTAATCCCATAAATAAACAAAGAACTAATGCAATAGTACGATTTTTTTCTGCTGAATTGATTTTGAGCATAAAGCTTCCCAAAATACAAAAAACATTAAACAAAACTGTAAAAATACTAAAACAAATCAAACTTGACATAAATTTAATTGCTGCAATTGCTCCATCTACAATTTTAGGGTCAATGTTTCCTATGTATTCTTGATAGATATTATTCAACAATTCTGGATTTTCATTTAATGCTTCTGTAGTTATATTAGCAATTTCTTTTGTTGCAATTTCAAATTGTTTTATAGTTTCTTCATCAATGGAATTTATTAAACTCTTAATTTGATCAAAGAAGCTTGAAAAAGAACTAAGAAAAACTTCTAATGGAGCGAATGCTCCTGCAATTACAGGTGCAATTATACTAATTAGCAGTGCTACACCTAATATAATTGCAATATCAAAAATTAGAAGGCTAATACCGTATGATTTTGCAAGGGCTGTACATGTATTAGAACCTAGGAACATTCCTATTGAAAGAACCGTGAAAATAACAAAAAAAGGTAATGTAAAAAATAGGCCAAATTTTAGGAAATCTGATTTTACTGCTAAAGCATCATTTTCTAATAATTTGCTAAAAAGATTACCCATTGTAAGTAGGTTTGTAAAAGTAAAAATAACTAATATTGCGGAAATCCCCCACAATATAGTTCCAATTTTGTTGGATAATGGTGATTTTATCCAAAGCGCTTTTTCTGTTGTTTCTGACATAAGAAAGAAACCTCCGATATTGATATAAAGTTTGCAAAGCAAACTAGAAAAGAAAAAAAACAATTATGTTACAGGTAGTTTTTTTTCTTAACTTTCATAAGAAAAAATTTCGTAATTAAGATACGAAAAGTTGCGAAGTTTGTAATTTGCACCAGATTTTTTTATAAGTACTATTGTCTATATTGCCTTTAGCAAAATAATCCAAATGTATTGTTTTATTTTATCATATATATCCAAATGTATCAAATTCTTTATTTTTATTATCCATTTGTATTATTCTTAAAATGAGAATATATGTTAGATTTTTGGCGAAATGTAAAAGAAGAATTGGATTATAATCTCATAACTCAAAAAACATTGGCAACATCAATTGGGGTAAGTTATAATACTCTGCAATCCTGGATAACAAAAGATAGATTGCCGAATGTAGAACAATCTTTAAAGATTGCACAAAAATTAAACACTAGTGTTGAATATCTTGTTACTGGAAAGAATGTAGAAAAAAATTACATAAAGCCTAGAATTCAAAATTTGAATAAAAAATTAAATCAACTTTCAGATGACGATATTGATTTAATAGAAAAAATTGTAAATAAATTGTACTTGTTATAAGGTTTTTGATTGAAATATTCAAAATCATTTTATTGTCAAATCTTTTTACTTGGAAAATAAGTGTTTTTTTGCTATAAATAAAGTATGAAAGTTGCAATTTTTTTTGGATCAAAATCCGACACAAACACAATGAAAAAAGCTGCTGATATTCTTAAAGAATTTGGTGTAGAATACAAAGCTTTTATTATTTCTGCCCACAGAGCTGGTGCTTTATTAAAAGAAACTGTTGAACAAGTTGAAAAAGACGGTTTTGAAGTTATTATTGCTGGAGCTGGACTTGCTGCTGCTTTGCCAGGTGTAATTGCTGGTGAAACAACTCTTCCTGTAATTGGCGTTCCACTTGAATGTATTTCTGAAAAATCAAATGGTCTTGGTGGAATGGATTCATTGCTTTCAATTGTTCAAATGCCACCTCAAATCCCAGTTGCCACAGTAGGAATTGGAAATGCAAAAAATGCAGGTTATTTAGCTGTTCAAATTTTGGCAATAAAATATCCTGAATTAAGGGAAAAATTAAAAGCATTTAGACAAAAACTTGCAGATGATGCAAAAAATACAGGTTTAGATGTGGAATTATAAGTCAATAAAAAATTGTTTTTAAAAAAAATAACAGTAATTTTTTGATTATTTGGTTGTTAATGTAGTATACTATATCGAGGAATTTATTTTGAAAAAAGTACTACTATTAACAACCATTTTTTTATGTGGCATGGTTTTTTGTTATTCACAAGAAAATATCAGAAAACTAACAGTTGATGATGCTGTAATTCTTGCTGCCGACAACAATATATCTTTACAACGTCAACGAATCAGTTTGAATACTTTAGAAAAAAAGAAAGATACTTCCTGGAACGGAATTAGTCCTTCTTTAAGTGCCAGCGGAAATATGTCAATTCCATTTGAAGAAAACAGTAAAATGTCATATAGCATTTCTGCTAGTGCAAGCTTAAACTTTACCCCCTCATTATTTACCGCAATAAAAACAGCAAAACTTAATTACGAAAACGGTGTTACTTCCTACGAAAATGCAGTTAGAACTGTTGAATTAAATGTTCGAAAAGTTTTTTGCAATTTGTTGTATACAAAAGATAATATTCAATTACAAGAGCGAAAATTAGAAACTGCAAAATCTTTGTATGAATCAAACCTTGCAAAATATAACAGAGGTCAACTTTCTGAGTTAGATTTATTAAATTCGCAATATAACTACGAAAGTACAATTCCAACATTGCAATCTTTGCAAATAAATTATGACAATAGCATTGCAACTTTCAAGCAAACTTTGGGATTAAATCAATCTGAAGAAATTGAACTTGTTGGAAATATCGAAGACTTTTTGAATATTGGAAAAATCGAAATCAATAAAAATATTGAAGAAGTTCCTGCTGTAAAAACAATTTTAGCAAATATGGAACTTGCAAAAACTCAATTGCTTTCTACAAGATTTTCTGCTTGGGGACCATCTTTAAGTGCAAGTTATAGCTATGGACAATCAGGAAATTTTGAATCATCAGATTTACGTACAACAGGAAACGCTCTTTCTTTAAGTTTAAGAATTCCTTTAGATGGATTTTTACCTTGGTCTAATGGGGCTTTGAGCATTGCAAATCAAAAAGCAAACCTTCAAGATTTAGAACTTCAATTAAAAGAAAAAAAAGAATCTACAGAATTGGAAATTCAAAATAGCATTAAAAAAATTGAACAAGCACAAGCGCAACTTAATGTTTTAGAAAATAACGTGGAACTTGCTCAAAAAAGATACAATATGACATTAACAGCTTATAATCACGGTTCAAAAGATTTGCTAACATTGCAAAATGCTTCGGATGCATTAATGACAGCAAGGATCAATTTAAGTTCACAAAAAATTACAATATTTAGTGCAATTTTAGATTTGGAAAATATTTTGGGAGTTCCTTTTGGAACTTTAGGAAAAACAGATAATTAATTTAGTAAAATTTTTAAGAAATTGGAGCAAAAAAATGGCAAATAAAAAAACAATAACAACTTGGGTAATTATTATTTTAGTTATTGCAATTACAGCAATTGGAATTGTTGTTGTAAATAAATCAAAAGACAACAAAAAAGGCGGAATGCCAATGATGGGTGGCGGTGGAAGATATGTGCCATCGGCAATTTCTGTTAGAACTGTGGTTGCAGAAAATTCTGTTCTTCATGATTATGTTGTTACAAACGGAGAAATTGAAACTCAAAAATCAATTGAAGTTTTTCCTTCTATTGGCGGAAAAGTTGTAGAAATGAAAGTTTCTCTTGGCTCTCCTGTAAAAGCTGGCGACGTAATTGCATACATTGACCCATCTGAACCTGGTAGTTATTACGCAAAAAGCCCTGTAACTGCTCCGATTAGCGGAAGTATTATTACTTCCCCTGTAAAAACTGGTCAAAAAGTTTCTATGAGTTCAGTAATTACAAAAATTGGTGATATAGAAAATCTTCAAGTTACTGCAAAAATTCCTGAACGTTATATTGGAGATTTGCATATTGGTCAAAAAGCAGAAGTAAGTTTAAAAGCGTATCCAGATGATATTTTTTATGCTAGCGTTGTAAGAATTTCTCCTGTTGTTGATCCTGCTTCACGCACAAAAGAAATCATTTTGAATTTTGATAAAAAATATGAAAAAGTAAATGCGGGAATGTTTGCAAAAGTAAAACTTTTTACACTTGATTATGAAGGTTACCCAGCAATCAAACAGGATGCATTTGTAAATAATAATGATGAATATTATTTATTTGTTGTAAAACCAGATAGCAAAGTTGAAAAACGCAAAGTTGTTCGTGGAAAAAATGTTGATGGATATTATCAAGTTTTGGACGGTGTAAAACCAGGAGAAATTGTTGTTGTTGAAGGAATGCTTACTTTGTACGAAGGTGCAGAAGTAAAAGATATTTCTGGAAATGTTGCCCCTGTAACTCCTGCAGACACAGGTAAAAAGGAATAAAAATGAGTTTAAGTAGAAAAACATTAGATCATCCTGTATTAGTTTTAATTGTATTTGCTTTATTGGGAATGCTTGGAATTTTTACATTGGGAAAAGTTGCCATTGCCCTAATGCCAGAAACTGAAGATCCTTTTTTAATAATTTCAACTTCGTATCCAAATGCAGGACCTGAATCTGTAGAAAAAACTATTACAAAGCCAATTGAAAGTGCTGTAATGAGTGTTAGTGGTCTTAAAAAAATCACTTCAAATTCAAATGAAGGTTCTTCTTCTGTTCAAATGGAATTTGAATATGGAACAAATCTTGACGAAGCGGTAAATGATATTCGTGATAAACTTGATAGAGTAAAGCGAAGTTTACCAGATAATGCCAGCACTCCAAGTATTATGCGATTTAATTCTGATTCTTCTGCCATCATGGAAATTTTGATTTCCGGAAATCGTTCTGTTGATGAATTAAAAGCAATTGCAGAAAGTTCAGTAGTTGGAATTTTGGAACAAGCCGATGGTGTTGGTGAAGCTAGCGTAAACGGTGGACGAACAGCTCAAGTAAATGTGTTATTAGATCAAAATAGAATGGCTGCCTATGGCTTTACAATTCCTACAATCACAGCGGCTCTTTCAAGACAAAATCTTGAACTTGGTGGTGGAAAAGTTCAAGAAGGTGATAAAAACTACGTTGTTCGTACAATGGGAGAATATTCTAGCATTGATGAAATAAATGATACAGTTATTGCAACTGTTAACGGTTATAGTATTCGCCTTAGAGATGTTGGGGAAGCTTCTATTGGTTTTGCAGAAACAAATTCTGAATCTTTTATTAATGGGAAAAAAGGTGTTTATATAAATATCATCAAACAATCTGGTGCTAATACTGTTAGCGTTGCAAATAATGTTTACGAAAAAATTGAGCAAGCAAAAACTGTTTTGCCATCAGATGTTACAATGGAAATTATGTATGATGATACAGACTCAATTAGAGAAACAATTAACACTTTGATTGAATCTGCATGGCAGGGGCTTGTTCTTGCTGTAATTATCTTGTTCATCTTTTTGCAAAATTTTAAATCTACAATTAATATTTCAATTTCAATTCCTCTTTCAATCATTGTAACTTTGTTTGCAATGAATATGTTTGGAATTACATTGAATATGATGACATTAACAGGTTTGATTCTTGGTGTAGGTATGATTGTAGACGCTTCAATTGTAATGATTGAAAATATCTACGCTTATAGGCAGCGTGGTGCTAGGCCAAAAGTTGCTGCAATTTTAGGTTCCCAGGAAATGTTGATGTCTGTTGTTTCTGGTAACTTAACTACAATTTGTGTATTCGTGCCATTTATTTTCTTTATGTCAGATTTGGGAATGATGGGGCAAATGTTCAAAGATGTAATCTTTACTATTGTAATTGCTTTGCTTTCGTCATTGCTTGTTGCAGTTTTCCTTGTTCCTGTTTTGGCTGGAAAATTTTTGCCACTTTCAAATCGTAATGAAAAACCTGTAAAAAGTAAATTCTTTAAGGCTTTATATGGTTTCTTTCAAGGAATTATTAATTTTGCCACAAAATGTTATTCTAAATTATTAAAACTTGCATTAAATAACAGAGCCATTACAATTACAGTTTCTCTTTGTATTTTAGTTTTTTCAATTTCTTTAGTTCCAACTATGCAAATTAATATGATGCCAAATGGTCGTGATGATTCAGTTCAATTAAATATTAATCTTGCAATTGGTGCAACTTTTGAAGATACAAAAGCCGTTGTTCTTGCAATGGAAAAATATGCAAACGAAGAATGTAAAGGAATTAAGAGTATTACAACATCAATTGGTGGGCGTAATACAAACAGAGGTTCTATAAGAATTTCATTACCAGAATCTGATAAGCAAATTGATTCTGCAGCAGAAATGCAAAACAAACTTAGAGCTCATTTTGATGAATTTCCAGGTGTAAGATTTTCTTTCCGTGGTGGATTCCGTAGTCAAATGATGGGAAACGATATTGATATTGTTTTGCGTTCAGACGACCTTGATGCTATGCTTGATGTGGCAGATAAACTTGCAGAAGTTATTTCTGATAATCCAGAATGTGGAGAGCCATCAATTTCTATGGATAAAGGTTTGCCACAAGTTGAAGTTGTAATTGACCGTGATAGAGCTTATTCTTTTGGTGTTGATGTTACAACTGTTGCTAGAGAAATCAATTATGTTGTAAATGGTTCAACTGCTTGTGTTTATAGACAAGACGGAAAAGATTACAGTGTAGTTGTTGCTTATCGTCCAGAAGATAGAAAGAAGATTGAAAATCTTGAAGAAATTTATGTTCGTGGTTCAAATGGAATGGTTAGCGTTGCGAACTTTGCCACTTTGAAAAAAGGATTTGGTCCAGTTTCTATTCGTCGTGAAAGTCAAAAACGTATTTTGCATGTTACTGCAGGAATTATTACAGAAACAAATGCAAATGTTGTTGAACAACAAATTAAAGATGCTGTAGCAGAAAGATTTGTTTTCCCAGAGCAAGTTGTTGTTAGTTATGAAGGTTCTTGGGGTAATACAATGGATCAATTTGGATTCTACGGAAAAATTGCAATTATGGCGATTTTGCTTGTATTTGGTGTTATGGCTGCAACTTACGAAAGTTTTAAAGCTCCATTAATCAACCTTGCAACTATGCCATTCCTTGTAATTGGTGTAATTTTAATTTACAAGATTTCTGGTCAAGCAATTTCAATCATGTCTATGGTTGGTGTAATTATGCTTATTGGTATTGTTGTAAACAACGGTATTATTTTGGTAGACTACACCAATTTGTTGGTAGGCCGAGGAATTGAATTGAAAAAGGCTTGTTTTGAAGCAGGAGTTAGCCGTTTCCGTCCTGTTTTGATGACAACTTTAACTACAATTTTAGGAATGATTCCAATGTGTTTTGCAACTGGTGGACAAGCAATGATGGTTCAACCAATTGCGGTGGCTGTAGTTGGTGGTTTAATTTCTAGTACATTTGTTACTTTGCTTATTATTCCTGTTTTGTATAGTTTAGTTATGAAACAAAGAGCTAAGAAAAAGTCTGCAATTGAGGTAAAATATGATGTATAGAGTTGAAATTATTTCTAATCAATCTGTTCAAGATGATATTATTGAACTTTTGGAACAAGAAATTCCAGATTTGCAATATACAATTTTACCAGATGTTCAAGGCCGCGGTGGAAATGCAAAAAAACTTGGTGATACAGTTTGGCCAGAAATGAATTTTCTTTTATTTGCTTATGTTGAAGAACCTGAAGCTAGAAAAATGAATTCTATTATTGAAGCAGTAAAAAACAAATTTCCAAGTGAAGGTATTTCAATTTTTATTGCACAAGGAGTGGAATTTTAATTCATTCCATAACAACAACCCGAAGTTGATTTTCCAAGTCTGTAAAAATTTCTGTTTTAAAACCATAGTTTTTTGCAATTTGGGAAGTTTCTTCGGCGTTGTATTCCCCAGTTTCCATTAAAACTATTCCCATTGGACTAAGGTGGCTTTTGCACTGTGGAATTAAGTTTCTAATTATTTCAAGTCCGTCATCTTTTTCTTTTCCATCTGCAGTTTTTGCTCTTTCGCCAAAAAGTGTAATGTCTCCGTCTAAAGCTAAAACTGGTTCGCTGCGTCCATCTTGCAAAAGTTTTTGTACCATTGAATGCGGAATGTACGGAGGATTCGTTAAAATTACGTCGTAACTATATTGAATATTTTCAAAAAGATTTGATTTTATAAAGTGAAAGTTGCAAAGTTCTTCTTTTGAACAAAGAGATTCTGCATTTTTTTTTGCAATTTGTAATGCTTTTTCAGAAATATCAACAAGTGTGAATTTTGGCATTTTAGAAAGTGGAATTTTGTGTGAATCTAACAAAGTTCTAAAAACAGAAATTGCAATGCATCCGCTTCCTGTACACATATCGCAAATAGTAAAAATTTTATCTGAATTATTTTCAATTTTGGCAATAATAAAATCAATTGCTTTTTCTACAAGAATTTCTGTGTCTGGTTTTGGAATTAAAACATCTGGATTTACAAAAAAATCATACCCAAAAAATTCTTTGCAGTTTGTAATGTAAGCAACTGGTAAACCTGATTTTCTTTTTGCAATTGCATCTGATAATGTTGCAATTTCCAATTCTGAAAGATTTTTGTCTTTGTTTAATAAGATTTGCGTTTTTGAAAGCTTAAGAAAGTGTTCAAGAATTACCTGAATGTCTAAATCTGGAGAAGGAGAGTTTTGTAGTTGATTTTTTGCATAGGATTTAAATTCTTGAATTGTCATTTTTTTACGTTTGTTATGAATGTTTTATTAAATATTTATGTTCTGGATTGCTGCTCTTTCAATGACAGCCATTATCGGGCCATCTTGACCCGATAATCTAAAAACTCCTCGGCTCAAGACCGAGGATGAATGCGTTTTAGAAATCTGCGAGTTTTGGTGCACGTGGGAATGGAATTACATCGCGGATGTTTTCCACGCCTGTTACGTAGCGAATTAAACGTTCAAAACCAAGTCCAAAACCTGAGTGTGGAACTGTACCAAAACGACGAAGGTCTAAATACCAATCGTAATCTTTTGGTTCAAGTCCTAAAGATTTAATGCGTTCCAAAAGAACTTCGTAGTTTTCTTCGCGTTCAGAACCACCAATCAATTCACCAATGCCTGGAACTAAAACATCTACAGCTTTTACTGTTTTTCCATCTTCGTTAAGCTTCATGTAGAATGCTTTAATTTCTTTTGGATAGTTGTAAACCATTACAGGTCCATTAAACACTTTTTCTGTAAGATAGCGTTCATGTTCTGTAGCAATATCGCAACCCCAATATGGTTTATATTCAAATTTAACTTTACCATCAGCAGCATCTTTTTCCAAAATTGCAATTGCATCTGTGTAACTAATGCGTGTAAATTTTGCGTTTGCAACTGCTTTTAAGCTTTCAATTAAACCTGGTTGGATGCGTTTGTCAAAGAAAGCTAAATCTTCCTGACATTTTGTTAAAGCCCAG
>JAGARY010000336.1 GCA_017622055.1 Treponema sp.
AAGAAAATCAATCTAAAAATAATGACAATTTTGATGAGATTTCCCAACAATCGATAAATAATACAAAGGAGAAAAATAATCAAGATTCAGAAAATTATCAAAATGAAAAAAATCAAAATACAGATATTAATGTTCTATTAGGACCAACAGGTTTGTGGGGTGAAGATGTAATTCTAAGTCAACGAATCGAATCTTATGTGGTTGAAGCTATACAACAAAAAAGCTGGGGAACAACACCTCATGATATTATTCAACAAATTGAAATTGAATATAAAAAAAATTATCCAGATTGTAAAAGAATATTAAAATATTTGAATGCAAAAATTAAACAAACAAATCGTATTCTTACAAGAACAAAACCTAGCCGCCGTTTTGGATTTTCCCAGATGGGAAGCCTTTATAAACCTCGCCCTTCAAAATTACTAGTTTTTATTGATTCAAGTGGCTCTATTGCTCCAAAACTGTTAAAAAAATTTTTGCTAACAATAAAATCAATTTTTTCAAGAACAATAAAAGAAATAGATATGTTCTTTTTTGACACAGAATTAAAATCTAAAGAGCCAATAAAAACGAAAGTATACAATATGCATAAAATTGATGTAATTGGAAGAGGCGGAACAAATTTTGAATGTATTTTTGAATACATAAAGAAAAATCAAAATAAATATGATGGAATTTTAATTTTTACAGATGGTTATGCACCAGAAGTAAATCTGAAATATAAATTGCGAACAAAACTTTGTTGGATTATTTATGACAATGAAGGCGTTCAACCTTGGATGAAAAAAATAGGACTTTGTTCAATAATGCAAAAAAAGGTGGCAAAAGATGAGTAAAATATCTTTTTATATTTTGGGCGATTATTATCAATTTGAAAAAAAGGTTTTAAATAGAAAAAAAATCTACGGAGAAAAGAAAATTATTCCTGTAGATAAAAATGGTAACGAATGCGACAAAGGTTATCTTAACGAAACTGGAACAAGCCATTATTTAAGCAAATGCAGTTCCTTTTGCGAATTAACAGACGAAGGTTTATATGTTGAAAAACCAAAAACACAAAAAAAACTTGATGAAACCCTAAGATTTGAAGAAGAAAAGTCATCATATTTTTCACAATATTCGCTACTTTTTATTACAAAACAAGCTTACATTTTGGAAGGTCCTGAATCATACAGACTAGCTTATGATATTGGAGATAAAATTTTTAAAAATTATAACGGAGATAAGTTTCTCTTTCAAAGGAATGGAACACTTTTTTTAATTACAAAAGACAACATGAGCGATTATTACAAAAATGATACTTTTGTGGGAAAAGACACAAATCCTTTTTTTGAAGAAGTGCCATTTTTTTGCAATTCAATTGATGAAATTGATTTTGAAAATTTATAATTTTAGGGGAAAAAAAATATTATGAGATTAATTTCTTTTGGTGATGAAGAGGGAAAATTCGCATTTGTTGGGCTTCAACCTTGTTTCGCAGAATTCAAAATGCCATTTAGAACAAAATCAAACAAAAAAAGAATAGTAAAAACAACATTAAAAACAGATGAAAGAGTTTTATTAAAGCAATTTGATTATGACAAATTAAAACTTGGGCAATCTTTAATAGAAAATGATATTGATATTGATTTTTATGAAGAAGGAATGGAAATTAATCATCTAAAGCAAGTTTATTTGTCTGACAAAACAGAAATCACTAATGCAGTTTTATACAAAGAATACGTATACAATGAAGAGGGAGAACTTATTGAAAAAAAAGATTTTGAAAAAAATGAATCAAACATTCAAGATGAAAACTTTCCAATAAGAATGTCTGGATTAACGGTTCCAATTTATGAAGCTATGCGACGTTATATTTTTAATCATCATTATCAACTAATTCACATAAACGGTTTAACTTATGATTTTTTATACAATATTGCAAAACGACTGGATGAATCAAAATGCCTAATGTATGTGGGTGGTGGCAAAAACGGAAAAGACCCAATAGTTCTTACAAACGGCGGTAAAAGATATCAAGCATTTTTATCTGGAGCAGTAAATTCAGAAGAAGAATATAAACTTTGCTTGCATTTTACAAATATTGATTTGGAGGACTATTAATGAAAATTGATTTATATCAAAATCTTTTAGACGCCCTTGAAATTGCAGATGTAATGCAAGAAGATAGTCGTTCGCTTTGCCTTTTTAATGAACTTTCACAAGATTATAAACAAAATCTTTCTAAAAACTTTTTATTACTCCATGGAAATGAAATTAGCCAAAAATTAGTTGATCAAGAATTTTGTGTAACTCGAAAAATAGACGGAGAACTTAGAACAATCTTTTTTAATGGTAAAGAAACAGTAATGCGTAGTTCTAGTAACAAAGAACAAAAGGATTTTCCATGTTTAGAAGAAATTACTAAAATCTGTAAGGCAAATGGGCTAAAAAATGCAGCTTTTGTAGGAGAATTAAACTTTGTTTTAGAAAATAACAAACGCACAAGAGTTACGGATGTTATTCATGCCCTTGCAAATAAAGAATTACATTCAAAATTAAGACTTTCCATTTTTGATATTCTTTTTATTGATTCAAAAGCAATTAACAAAATTAATACAACCCCCTACAAAGAAGTTCATAATAAAATTGTAGAAATTTTTGGAAAAGAAAAAAACTTTTTTGTAGAGCCAATTCAAATGGAAATTGCTTCTACAACAGAAGAAGTAATCAAAATTTATAAAAAATGGGTTGAACAAGAAAAAGCAGAAGGTCTTGTTGTTCATTCAGACACACAATTTTTATGGAAAATTAAACCACTACACACAATTGATGCCGTTGCCTTAGGATATACAGTTGGCGAACAGGGCGTTAGAGACATTCTTTTTGCTGTTACAGAAAAAGATGGAACTTACAGACTTTTTGCCCACGGTGGGAACGGTCTAACTTACGAACAAAGAGAATATTATCTTGAAAAATTTAATGAAATAAAATGCAGCACAAACTATTATTACACAGATTCCAGAAATGTTGCTTTTTTTATGATAAAACCAAAATATGTATTTGAAGTTGGTGCCATTGATTTTTCAGCAGAAAAGTCATTATATGCCACCATTCAAGAAAGAAGTTTGGTGGAGGTAAAAGAAGATGGCCTTTATAGTCCAAAATATAATCCAATCATAATGTATTCTCCCATAACAAAAGAATATGATTTTCTAAAAAAATCGCCAGGTGTTTCAACTTACAGTTTACAGATTTTGAGATTCAGAGATGATAAAAATCCTATTTACGAAGATACAAGAGTTGAACAAATTTCAGATATTTGTCCTTTTTCAGAAGAAAATTTTCCTTCAGTTAAAATTGAAAATCTTCCAAAATCTGAAATTTTATATAAATCAGTGTACAAAAAAATTAATAATGCAAGTTTATACGTAAAAAAATTCGTAATATTAAAAACAAACAAGGAAAACACAAAAAAGTTTTCAAAATATTTATTACATATAAGTGACTTTAGTACAGGAAGAAAAGAATGTATACAAAAAGTTGTTATTCCTTCTTGTAGTTATCAGCAACTTTTTGAAATTATGCAACGAAGAATTAGAAAAGAAAT
>JAGARY010000337.1 GCA_017622055.1 Treponema sp.
TCTGCCATTTGAAACATAGCCTACAATTTTGTCCCCAATTAAAGGCAAACAGCAACCTGCCTGGGAAACTAAATAATTTTTTGTATCTCCAATACGTATTTTCCCAAAAGTAGTAGTAGCAAAAACTTTTTCTGCGTCGACTAAAACACCTTTTTTATGGCCTCTTTGATGAACACAGCCTTCTTCTTCCAAGGTTTTAATTTCAGATTTTTCCACCCCAAACTTTTCAAACCCATTTTGAGCTAGCCAACTTCGGATTTTACTTCGTGCCTTTGTTGTCTTTGCAATTTGAAGTTGGTTTTCTGTAGGATGAGCAGAAGAACTAGTTAAGACTTCTATAATTTGAGTATTTTTCAATGCTGTAGACAAAGGAATTATATGCCCATCAGCCTTTGCTCCTGTTATTTTTTCTCCTATTGCAGAATGGATTTTATATGCAAAATCAATTGCTGTTGAACCAAAAGGAAGTTCCACCACATCCCCTTTAGGTGTAAATACAAAAATTGAATCACCAAGTAATTCTTCTTTTAGCTCAGCAAAAGCACTTTCATCATCTGAGGCATTATTTTTCAACTGTTTTAATTGATTAATTATCGATAGATTTTCTACATTAACTGTATCTCTATTTGTTCCCTTCTTATACAACCAGTGACTTGCAACCCCATATTCCGCGATTCCATGCATTTCTTTTGTTCTAATTTGAATTTCCAGCGGTTGCCCTTCACACAATACTGTTGTATGCAAACTTTGATAACCATTAGACTTGGGCATTGCAATATAATCTTTAAATCTTCCTTCCAAAGGCTTCCATAATCCGTGAACAATTCCAATCAACGTATAACATTCAGCCGTTGTATTACACAAAATTCGCATAGCCAACAAATCAAATAGTTCTTCTGGGCTTTTATTCCTTTTCCGCATTTTTTGATAAATCGAATAAAAATGCTTTGCTCTACTAGAAACAGAAACTTCAATTCCAGCCCTAGCTGCTGAACGCAACACATCTTTTTCAGCTTTCTCCAAATATTTCCCTCGTTCACTCTTTTTTAAGGCTACAATTTTTTTTATTTGAAGATAAACATCATTGTTACTAATTTTTAAACTTAAATCTTCCATTTCAGACTTAACAGAAGACATACCCAATCTATTTGCTAAAGGCGCCCAAATATCAAAAACCTCTTGCGCAATTTGTTTTTGTTCTTCTTCTGTACACACTGAAATATTCCGCAACCTATCCAAACGGTCTGCTAATTTTACAAAAATGACACGCATATCATCTACCATAGCAAAAAGCATCTTCCGTATTGAATCAGCCTGCTGAAGACTCTTGCTTTGAATCTTTAGCCCCGTAATTTTTGCAGTTCCAGAAATAATATTAAATACAACTTCCCCTACTTTTTCTTTTAGTTCATCTGGTTTAACAATATTTACTTCAAAAACATTATGAAACAAACCAGCTATAACACATTCTGCATCCAAACCACTTTCCGCCAATATTGAAGCAACCCTAATACAATGAAAACAAAAAGGTTTTTGCCAGTCTTCCCTAAGGCTCTGGCTTTTCTCATACAAAAAACTCCAAGCTTTTTCTATTAAAGTTTTTTCTTCTAAAGAAAACTTAGGAAATAATTTAAAAAATTCTTTTATTAAATCTTTGCAAGCCACATTTTCATCAAATACAACTTTTTGTTCCATATTATTTTTCCTTTTTCCCCATTATAACA
>JAGARY010000338.1 GCA_017622055.1 Treponema sp.
TCTTTTTCAGATTTTCCCAGTTCAATTGCAGCAAGAGGTGCTCCTCCACTACCAGCAAAAGAAGAAAATGCAGAAATCAAAGTAATAATTGGAAGACAAATGCCAACACCAGTA
The DNA here is from genome assembly GCA_017622055.1 of Treponema sp. Lineage (GTDB taxonomy): Bacteria > Spirochaetota > Spirochaetia > Treponematales > Treponemataceae > Treponema_D. Next base: position 115 of record JAGARY010000338.1, read on the forward strand.
AGAGGTAAAGACGAACTTCCAGGAATATGTCCAATATAAATACGGTCTACAATGTTATATAAAATATTAATTACAAAAGCAGTAATAGATGGGATAGCTAATTTTGCCATTAATTTACCAAGTGGCGCAGAACCAAGTTCAATATTATTTGTCATAAAAATTAGTTTAATTAATTTGTATATAAGTTTCAATAAATTTTTACTGGGGATTAGTTCTACGTTATTTTTTATAATCAAATGCAAACAATGTGTTCCGAAGTAAAAGCTGTCATTGAGAAAAAATTGTCTTCTTCTAGACACTCACCTATACAAAATCCGGCGGATTGAATCTGTAGAAAGCGCAAATTCTTCGGCAAGTTGTGCAATAGATTTTCCTTCTTCATGTTTTTGGCGGATTTTGGCATTTCGTTTTATGTAAAAATCCCGTGAACCAGATTTTTCACCCCAACCTTTTTTTGTTTGGGCAGATTCTGGAATGTAAATCAATTCTCCCGACGAATACTTTTGGATTTCCGCCAGTAATTCGTCTGGAAAAATATCAGTTGCATTTCGATATTTCAAATCAAACTCCTTATCCACGCTTAGACAAAAAGTCTTTAACCGAACTGTAAGAATTAATTTTAATTCCATGTTCAGCCAAAATATCTTGAATTATCTTTTCCAACTGATTGCTTCTGTCTGCCAAAAGTGAAAGATTTTCCTTATCAAAAGAATCCAACAGATTCAATTCATCAATTTTATATTCCTGAGCAATATACAAAAATTCTTCCTGCAAATAACAAGCATCAATATAAGCTTTTTCAACCATATTATTTTTGCAAAAATACCGCAAACGTCGCCAAGTCAAACTTAATTCTTGATACCAATCAGCCAATCCCTGAAAATTAATTTTTGAATCAGATGCACAAGCTGTATCACGTATTGAATCACTAGCAGAATCACAATATGCAACCAAAGGTTTTCTTTCAAGAATAAAAGAGCGAGTTGTTTTTAGAAGATTTAAAACTGTTTCTTTAATTTCATCCACATTTTGAGCTTCAAGAAGTTTTCTTGCATTTGCAAAAAATCCATCTGGAACAATTTTCATCTGTGGACAAAAATACATTCTATTTTCATCTTCCCCATTATACGCCTGATTTTCGCTATAAATTGCCGATTCCGTATATGTATGATTCAAAAATGCCACCGCCTTAGATAAACATTCATGAATACAATCCGCTTCCGAACGAACACGATATAATTTTTCTTCAAAAATCATTGTGCGGTAAATGTCCAAAGCCTTATCCATATATTCCAACGCCTTTCCATAAACAAAAGCATCCTTGTTCAAATTTTGAATCATTCTCTTTTTACAATCTTCAAAACGCTCCACATCTTCCTGGCTACGTGCATAAAGAACAATCGCTTTGTCTAAAAGCAAAGCCATATCATCCAAATTCACAGAATTTTCAAGACGCTCCCAAGAACGTGGATACAAATCATGCCCAATTCCATCAATTATAAAAGTTTCTGCAAGTTCATTTGCCCTCTCTGTTGCCGGAACAAAAAAATCAAAACATTCCCCGTGACAATCCCCATCTGTAGAATGCCCCTTAATACCAATCAAAAGCGCAACATCATCCTTATATTCCTTTTCAATTTTGTTAATAACCCATTTTGTAAGTTCATTCATAATTTTACCTCTCATTTTCGCTTTTGAACGTTCAATTTTTTTCTTTAAGATCTTGATTTTATAATAATAGGCAAAATGGAAATAGAAAAGTGTCAAAATTGATTTAA